>JAEVZQ010000092.1 GCA_023392135.1 Pseudomonadota bacterium
CCATCAGGAGCTCGACCAGCACAATCCCGCCGATCAGCGCGGCGAGCGGAGCATTGCTGATGAACCCTGCCCGGAGCGCGGCGAAATCCACGTCGAGCATCATGACAACGAACAGGAACAGCACCGCGACCGCGCCGACGTAGACGATCACCAGCACCATGGCCAGGAACTCGGCGCCCAGGAGGATGAAAAGCCCCGCCGCGTTGAAGAACGCCAGGATCAGGAAGAGAACAGCGTGGACGGGGTTCTTCGCGATGATCACCATGGCGCCCGCGAGCACGCTGACGATCGCAAAGAGATAGAAGAAGAATGCCGCCAGACCCATTTGTCGTGCTTTCCGTCCGGTTCCCCTTCAGCCGCCCTGGCCGGAGCCGCTGTCGTCATAATCCTGTCGCGCCACGAGACAGCCGGTCCGGCTCCGCACGGGCACTTAGCCCAACCGGCGCCATAAACCAAGACCGAAAAGGCTCACCTGCCGGACCCGGCTGCTGGCCTCTGCCCCCGAAACAGCTCCCCGCTCAGCGATACTTGGCGTCGAGCGCAATGTTCTTGGCGATCGCCCGCTCCCATCGATCACCGTTGTCGAGCAGCCGCTCCTTCTCGTAGAGCAGCTCCTCGCGGGTTTCCGTCGCGAATTCGAAGTTCGGGCCCTCGACGATGGCATCCACCGGGCAGGCCTCCTGGCACAGCCCGCAATAGATGCATTTGACCATGTCTATGTCGTAGCGCGTCGTGCGCCGGGTGCCGTCGTTACGGCGAGGACCTGCTTCGATGGTAATGGCGTACGCGGGGCAGATCGCCTCGCAGAGCTTGCAGGCAATACAGCGTTCTTCGCCGTTGGGATAGCGCCGCAGCGCATGCTCGCCGCGGAACCGCGGGCTGAGCGGCCCCTTCTCATACGGATAGTTCACAGTCGCCTTCGGCGCAAAGAAGTAGCGCATGCTGAGGAAGAAGGCCGTGGCGAACTCTGCCAGGAAGCCTGCCCGAATTGATTGTGCAATCGATGCCATATGAGATCACTCCGGCCTTACGGCGCGAGCCCGCCGTAGTGAAGGACGCCCGCAACCAGCACGACCATCGCAAGCGACAGCGGCAGGAACACCTTCCAGCCGAGCCGCATGAGCTGGTCATAGCGGTAACGGGGCACGATCGCCTTGACCATGGCGAACATGAAGAAGACGAGCACAACCTTGAGCAGGAACCAGATGATTCCCGGTATCCAGGTGAACGGCAGCACATCGATCGGCGGCAGCCATCCTCCCAGGAACAGGATCGTCGTCAGCGCGCACATGGTCGTGATCGCCACATACTCGCCGAGCATGAACAGCAGGTACGGCGTGGAGGAGTACTCTACCATGTAGCCGGCCACGAGCTCCGATTCGGCTTCCGGCAGGTCGAACGGCGGACGGTTCGTCTCGGCGAGCGCCGAAATGAAGAACACGACGAACATCGGCAGCAGCACGAGCCAGTTCCAGTCGATCAAGGTGTTCGGCAAGCCGATCGCCGTGCCGATGCCGCTGCGCTGCGAATTGACGATGTCGGTCAGGTTGAGCGAGCCGACGACCAGCAGGACGCTGATGAGAACGAACCCGATCGAAACCTCGTAGGAGATCATCTGCGCCGCCGAGCGCAGCGAGCCCATGAACGGGTATTTCGAGTTCGACGCCCAGCCGCCGATGATGACGCCGTAAACGCCGAGCGAAGAGATCGCGAGAATGTAGAGAATGCCGACATTGAGGTCAGAGATGACCCAGCGGCCAAACCCGTCCTCGCTCAGGGGGATCACAGCCCACGCGGAAAGCGCAAAGCACGCCGTAGCCAGCGGCGCGAGAAGGAAGGGCACCCGCTCTGAACCCGCAGGGATGACCGGCTCCTTGAAATCGAACTTGAGAAGATCGGCAAACGACTGGAACAGGCCGAACGGTCCCACCACGTTCGGGCCACGCCGCATCTGAACGGCTGCCCACACCTTCCGGTCCATGAGCAGCAGATAGGCAATCACCAGCAGCAGGCCCACGAGCACGATCAGGCTCTGCGCCAGCAGGATGGCTACTCGCCACCCGTAGTCCCACCAGATTTCGAATGCGGTCATTGGGGCCGTCCTACTCCGCCGCCTCGATCGATTGGCCCGACGCGGCAAGCGCATTGAGCCGGCTCAGCTCGGCCATGACCGCGGAGGCACGGGCGATCGGGTTGGTCAGATAGAAATCCTTTACGATCGACTTGAATGGGGCAACGCCGGTTGTACCGGTCCGCCTCGCGAGCGCCTCTACGCCTTCCCGCCCCTCCGGCTTCACGCTGCCGATACGGGTCAGCGCCGGGGCTTCCTTATACATGGCGGTCCGCAGCGCATTCAGATTGTCGTAGGGCAACGTGTGGCCAACGAGCGGCGAGAGCGCCCGCAGAATGGTCCAGTCCTCTTTGGCCTCGTTCGGCGGGAAGACCGCGCGAGCCGTCAACTGTGTCCGGCCTTCGAGGTTGACGTAGGTCCCGTTCTTTTCGGTGTAGGCGGCTGCAGGCAATATCAGGTCCGCCCGATGCGCGGCCGCATCGCCGTGCGTTCCCTGATAAATGACGAACGCATCGCCAAGGCCACCGATATCGATCTCGTCGGCGCCGAGCAGGTAGACGACCTCCATGTCGCCCTTCAACATGCCGAGCACGTCGCGCCCACCCTCGCCCGGCACGAAACCGAGGTCGAGGCCCGCTACGCGCGCTGCCGCCGCATGGAGCACGTTGAAGCCGTTCCACTCCGCCGCCTTACCCTGCATGGCGGCGAGCGCAATCTGCGCCGCGAGCGCGAGCACCGCAGCGCCGTCGGCGCGTGCGATGGCCCCGCCGCCCACGATGACCATGGGTCGCTGGGCGTCCGCGAGCGCCTGCATGAACGAATGACGTCCCGCGGCCAACTCGGCCAGGCTCTGCGCGCCCATCCCGAGATGCTCATAGGGGTAGGTCAGGTTGACCGGCTCGCCAATCAGCCCGACGGCTTTCAGGGTACCCCGGCGCCAGCGCTTGAGGATGCGTGCGTTGAGAACCGCGCTTTCGATGCGCGGATTGGATCCGACGATCAGAAGGGCATCGACGTCCTCGATCCCGGCAACGGTCGAGTTGAAAAGATAGCTGCTACGGCCAAGCCTCGGATCGAGGTGCTCACCGTACTGGCGGCAGTCGATGCTGGCGACCCCAAGCCGGCCCATCAGATCCTTGAGCGCGAACATCTCTTCCGCCGCGGCGAGATCACCTGCGATGGCGCCGATGCGGTCCGGATTCGCAGATTTCAGCTTGTCGGCCGCGATGCGCAAGGCCTCGTCCCAGGGCACCGGCACGAGCCGGCCATCCTTGCGCGCAAAGGGCTGATCGAGCCGCTGCGTGCGAAGGCCGTCGGCCATGTGGCGGGTCTTGTCCGAAATCCACTCCTCGTTCACGTCGTCATTATTGCGCGGCAGGATGCGCAACACCTCGCGACCGCGCGAGTCGACGCGAATGGCGGAGCCCAGCGCGTCCATCACGTCGATGGACTCGGTATGATCGAGCTCCCAAGGCCGGGCCAGGAACGACCACGGGCGGTGCGTCAGGGCTCCCACGGGGCAGAGGTCGTTCACGTTGGCCGAAAGCTCGGAGAGGATGCCCTTTTCGAGGTAGGTCGTGATCTCCATGTCCTCGCCGCGCCCGATGGCGCCGAGCTCCTCGACGCCGGCGACCTCGGTCATGAACCGGATGCAGCGCGTGGAGTGAATG
>JAEVZQ010000378.1 GCA_023392135.1 Pseudomonadota bacterium
CGGCGATGTCCCCGGATGGGCCATATACCGGGTTGGCGACGATGCTCACCTCCATCGCATGCGCGTACTTGGTGCGGCACATGCTCTCGAGCCGGACCGTCTGGCCCTTCGCCATAGCCGAGCTGATTTGCTCGATATCGTGGGTGTTTTCGTCAAGGAAAAGGTCGCGTAACGGCTTGCCGACAGCCTCCGCGCTACTGTAGCCGAACGTGCTCGCGGCACCGGCATTCCAGGTTGTGATGATGCCGTTTGGTGAGACGCTAAGAATTGCCTCACTGGAGGACGCCACGATCGCTGCGAGATAGGAGTTGACGTTCTCGGCTTTCTTGCGATCCGTGATGTCGATGACGACGCCGAGCACCGAGACCGCAGTCCCGTCGGAATTTCGCCTGACGAAAGCGCGCCGGTAAAGCCAGCGCTCCTCGCCGGAGGGAAGGATAATTCTGAATTCCTGCTCGAAAGTGCTCGCCGGACCGCGCACTGCATCGTGGTGAGCCTCGCGAAACCGAACGCGATCGTCGGGGTGCACATAGCTGAGCACCTGATCGGGATCGCCCAGGAACTCTTCGACGGAGCGGTCGAATATGCGATACATCGCCTCCGACCATGTCACATGGTTGGTCGCGAGATCGCGCTCCCACATCCCCATGTCGGTAGCGGAGAGGGCGAGCGACATACGCTCGTGGGCAATTCTGAGCTGATCCTCGGCAAGTCTCCGCTGGGCGGAGGCCGTCTCCAATGCAGTCAGCACTTCATCCACCTCACGCAGACGCAGCGCCAGCTGGGGCATCGCCTCGCCCCGTCCAAAGGCGGTTGCCGCGAGTGCGGTCATGCGGATGGGCGTGGCGAGCTTGCTGCCGAAGTAGAGGGCGAACAGGAGCGACAGTCCGAGCAGCGCGCCGCCGCCGAGCGCGAAATACTGCCACGACCAAAATCCGGGCAGGAGCATGTCAAGCGGAGCGCTCGCCAAAACCAGCCAGCTTGCGATGCTCGAGCGCGCGAGAGCCTGAAATTCATCGCGGCCGGCAGTGCTGACGCGCTCGACCCGATCATCCTGATCCGCTTTCGACGGCACTTTGGCGGGGTCGAACTCGAAATCCCGGGAGTGCGCGATCAGGTGCCCTTGGCCATCTACGATAGCGTATTCCCAGCCGTCGGACACAGGCTCCGCGTCGAAAAGCTTGGAGAGGCGGGAAGAATCGAATGCAGCCGTGATGAGGCCGCTCGCCTCGTTTTTCCTCATCACCGGCACGGTGACGGTAAAGCTGGTTCCCCCTTTGGCGAGATCCGAGACATAGGGCTCGCCAGTGCGGATTACATTCCGGAATGCCACACCGTCGCTATGGATGGCGGGCAACGCCACGCCCCACTGCACCCTCGTGTCGACCAGCGGCCGCCCGGACAGGTCCGACAGCACGATGTACAGGTCGGACCCTCCGCGGACCAGCTTCGAGGCGTATGCGTGGAATGCAGCCAGATCGCCGCTATCGAGGCTGGGAGACGCAGCAAGGGTCTTCAAGCCCAGGATCACGCCGCCGAGCTCCCGATCGACGTCAGACCTCAGAAGTCGGACGACCTGCAGCGACTGCTGCTCGAGTTGCGCTCTTTCGATGGCGACATAGGCGTGGAGAACGATAGCGGAAAGCAGGAGAATCGGCGCAGCAACAGCCAGACCGTAAACGGCCAGATATTCTCCTATCGTGCGAGGCCGCAGACGCGGCCCGCGGCTGCCCGCGAAAGGCCAGCTTTCCATAACGGGTATGTATGCCATTTCCCCCTCTTTCGAGTATCACCCGGTCCTCAGAAAGTCCCGGTAGCGACTCAAACCCCGTAGGTTTCGCAGAGGCATACGCACCACTGAACCAGTGCCCGCATCTGGTCGCGGCAAGCGGCGCGGCGCCGACTTATAGTCGGTGCCGCACATCGACGCCGCCTCTCCGGAGATCACCGGATTAGGCTGCCAGCCGCGTGGCACTTCGCTGAGCTCCGAGACGACGCGCATGGCATCCTCTCCGCAGCACGGCTCGGCCGTTGGAGTGTTTCGAGGCAGTGTTACACGCAAAGTCAAAGCATTACCCTCACAACCGAAGCTAACGCTCGACCGGCTTATTGGTTCCAACTGCTGGGAAAATTGGTTCTGTCGAACCCACTTCCATTTCAAAACTGCAATGATTGTGAGGAGGTTCTACGCGCGTTGGAACGGTTTCCGCTTTGTACGCGTTTGGTTTGCGCCCCTAGACGTGGACGCAAAGCGATGCGTCCAGTTTCCTGACCGCGGTTGCGCGAGTGGCCGCGGTCCTTTTTGTGCGTTGGGTCGTATTGCGTTGAATGTGAAGCAATGGCCCGGCGCGGAGGCAGTCGTGTCCTTCTTTCTTGGCTGATGATGAGAACGCACTAGCGCTTCCTGCGTTCCTTCTCCGGGCAATCTGCCTTTCCGGGTCGGCATTCCCTGTCCAGCATGCAAGGCCTCTTCTGATGGAACTCAGCCGGTACAAGCGGGCCAGAGTGGCCGCTCCCCCCCAGTTGCCGGCCGCCCTCGCGATCGCTGGCCTGGTCATTGCCGCCCTCTACTTCGCCAGCGATCTTTTCGTGCCTCTCGCGCTCGCCGTGTTGCTGAGCTTCGTGCTCACCCCACTGGTGGTTTGGCTGCGGCGATTTCGCGTCCCTCGCGCGATCGCAGTCGTTCTCGTCGTCGTATTCGCGTTCTCGATCATTTTCTCGCTCGGCGCACTCATGGGCAGCCAGCTCGCCGGGTTGGTCGAGCGTCTGCCTCAGTACGAGTGGACGATCCGCCAGAAAATCCGGGATCTGCGCCCGCAGCCCGGCGAGCCTGCTGGAGTGGTCGAGCGCACGACCAGGACACTCAAGGAACTGGGCAAGGAGCTCGAGAACCAGCCGGAAGCGGCCCGGCCGGCGCAACCCGAAACAGCTGCGGGCCCGCAGCCCATTCCGGTCGAGATCCACAGTCCGCCGCCCGCTGCGCTGGAGTACTACCAACAGATCGTTCAGCCGCTGCTCGGGCCACTGGCGAGTACCGGACTTGTTCTGATTTTGGTCGTCTTCATCCTCCTTCAGCGCGAGGACCTTCGTGATCGGCTTATCCGCCTGTTCGGAGGCGAGGATCTCGAACGGACCACGACCGCCATCGACGATGCGGCGCACCGCCTCAGCCGCCTGTATTTTACGTTGACCACAATGAACGCCGCCTACGGTGCGCTCATCACGGCAGCGCTCTGGCTGATCGGGGTTCCGAACCCCCTCTTGTGGGGCATTCTGGCCGGGCTCATGCGCTTTGTGCCGTACATCGGCACGGTCATTGCCGCAGTTTTTCCGGTATTGCTTGCCGCCGCCGTCGAGCCGGGCTGGTCACTCGCTGCGACCACCTTGCTTATTTTCATCGTCGGCGAATTCACGATGGGGCAGGTCATGGAGCCCTGGCTGCTCGGCAGCTCGACGGGGCTCACCCCGCTCGCGGTTATCGCATCGGCGTCATTCTGGACGTGGCTGTGGGGGCCGATCGGCCTGCTGCTCGCAATCCCGCTCACTGTCTGCCTCACGGTCCTCGGCCGCCACGTGCCGCAGCTCAACTTCATCTATGTGCTTCTGGGCGACGAGCCCGCCTTGACCGCAGCACAACGCTTCTACCAGCGCATGCTCGCTGGAGACATCGAGGAGATCACCTTCGACGCCGAGCAGTTCGTCAAGACGCAGTCCCTCCTCAGCTACTTCGACGAGGTAGCGCTGCCCGCGCTCGTCATGGCTCAGAACGATGTCCGGCGGGATCGATTGGGAATGGATCGCCTGGTTGGCATGCGCGAGCTCATCGGCGAGCTGATCGAGGAGCTCGAGGATGTCGAAATCGGCAAGGCGCCGCCGAGGTCAGCTAAGGAGGATGCCGAGCAGCCTCCGGAGCTACCGGTGCTCACGGCGGACGAATTGAAGCCCGACTGGCGTGTCGCCGCTCCTGTGTTATCGGTCGGCGTTCGCAATCCGCTCGACCTGGCAGCCGCCGAGATTCTCGCCCACCTCGCGGATGGCTACGGAGTTGAAACCCGGGTGATCGGAGCCAGTGAGGTGACGACCTCAGCGATCAATGAGCTCGATATCTCCCACGCAAAACTTGCCGTGCTATCGAACGTGGACGCCGCGCGTGCTCCGGCGCATGCACGATTGATGATGCGGCGCCTGAAGCGCCGGAATCCAGAGCTGGTGTTCCTGATCGGGGCGTGGGGAGAGAGCGCGTCCGAGGCCGCGGCAAAGGCCGCGTCATCGATTGAAAGCGATCTCGGGGTGCCGCGGGCGACGTCGTTCCGGTCGACCCTGGAGATGATTTTGATGGAAGCACAGGAACGTCCGCTCAGTGCATCGATGCCAGTGAAGAACGCGGAGGATGAGGAGCATTACAGCGTGACCAGGCTGAAGCCGCAGCCCGCCGCTCAGCGCCGGCCGGCATAAGGATTCTCGCCCTTCCGCAGCACGAAGCGGATAGGAACGCCCGGCAGATGGAAGGTCTCGCGAATCCCTTTCGTCAGGTAACGCACGTAGGCCTTCGGCAATCCCTTGGGCTGTGAGGCGAACGCGACGAAGGTGGGCGGCCGCGTCGAGACCTGAGCCACGTAGCGAATCTTGATCCGCCGGCCTTTCGATGCAGGAGGCGCGTGCCGTTCGACCGCCTCATGCAGCCAGCGATTGAGATCGGGGGTTGGCACGCGGCGGTTCCAGGCCTCGTAGACCTGGAGCACGGCTGCGAGCAGCTTATCTAGCCCGCGCTCTGCCAGGGCCGAAATGGGAACCACCGGCACGCCGGGCACCTGCGCAAGCTTCTCTGCAACCGACTCGCGCAGATCACGCAGCACGGTCTGCTTGTTCTCGATGAGATCCCATTTGTTGACTGCGATGACGAGAGCGCGCCCCTCCTCCG
>JAEVZQ010000498.1 GCA_023392135.1 Pseudomonadota bacterium
GTACAATGCTAGCCCCACCCCTGATCGAACGCTGCCTGCCTCGCAAGCCCTGCCGGCGTGTCCCGGCGTGAAACGGCTCAGGGCAGTTTCTTAGCGTTAACGCTGGATTGTTAACCTCCCGTTAATCCCCTCAGACGTGCTCCTAATGGTGCACTCGGGCGACAAAGAGGCAGAAGGGTGTGGTCGAACTAAAGAAACGGACGAATTGGCTCGCCAATTCATGCGATTGTCTCAAAACGAAACCCCGCGCGAGGATCGCGCGGGGCTACTCATGTCGCTAATCGATGAAGCGTAACGCGCTCAGTGGCCGAACGCGCGGCGTGCCCAGTCCGGCTGACGCGAAGGAGAGGAGGGTGAGGACCAGGTCGGCTGCGTCTCCGCCAGCCGCCCCACCACCTCGGCCTGCACGGCGCCGAGATCCTCCTTTGCCTTGGCGATGAGGTGCACCTTGCCCTCCAGACCCATCTGGATGCGCTTTTCGTGGCCGTACACATCGGGCCAGGTTTTCACCTTGCCGTCGTCATCGACCCACGCCGTGAAGTAGGTGATGTGAACGGGGATTTTGCTCTCGATATTCACGTGATTGTTGCGGGGGCCGTTCTTCACCAGAGATGCCACGCGGCCTTCGTTCCAGCCCTTGTCGTGCGCGAGCAAAACCTCGGCGAATTTCAGCGGATCCCGGACACGCATGCAGCCGTGGCTGAACGTGCGCTGCGAGGCCGAAAAGAGATTTTTCGTCGGGGTGTCGTGCATGTAGACGGCGTGCTTGTTGGGGAACAGGAACTTCACCACGCCGAGCACGTTCCGGCCGCTTGGGGGCTGGTAGACGTGAAAGTTGCGGATATCCGTGCGACGCCAATCGACGCTCGAGGGGTCGATGTCCCGGCCGCGATACTGAATCCGCAGATCGTTGCGGGCGAGCACGTTGTTGCCGCGCACAAGACCCGGCAGGATCTCCTTCACCTTGATGCTGTTCGGTACGCCCCAGAAGGGATGAAACACGATCGTCTCCATCTCGTCGGAGAAGATCGGGGTCTGCGTATCGGCCTTGCCGACGACCAGCCGCTCCGTGTGAACGGCTTTTCCATCCTTCATCACGCGTAGCGTGAATTCGGGAACATTGGCCCAGACATAGAACTGGCCGAGATCCTCCGGCATCCAGCGCCACTGCTCCATGTTGACCAGGAGCTTGCGCATCTTGCTTTCGCTGGCACCGGCCTGCTGGCCCTTCTTTTTGGCACCTCTTTTGGAAGTGGCGCCCTCGTCGGCATCTTCCACCGGAAGCTTACCGTTTTTCAGGTCGAGCCAAGCCTGGCGGAGCCTTTCAAACTGCGGATGTTGTGGATGGAGGCCGCGTAGATATTCGTCCGCGGCACTAGCTGCAACGACACCAGCCAGGACTTCCGAGGGCGGCAGCAGCGGCGGCTCCCGATCGATGTTGTTCGAGAGTTGCCGCGGATCCATGCGCCCGCCGCGTGCGTGCTTGGCGTACTTCAGGACGGCCAGGGAAAGCTCCAGCTCGGCTGCGGCGATATCGGCCGGCTCGCCGGTCCGTGGGGCAGCCGGCAGCTCGAAAGCGGATGCCTCCAGGCCCCAGTCGTCAGCGCGGCGGATTTCCCGCATCGCAGCTTCAGCGCGCGGAGTGAGCTTCCCATCGGCGACCCACAGGAGATCATCGCCACGGTCCTGATAGAACGCGGTCAGCGCCTCACGCTCGGCATCCGAAAGATCCTGGGTTTCGGAAATCTGCCGCAGAAGCTCCGGCTCGAACCGGCTGACCTTGGTCGTCTGCTCAGCCGATGCGGTATCCGACGGCTGCTCCGGCTGAGCTTCTGCAGCCGGGGCCGGCTGAGTTGATGCATCCGAGCCTGGATCAACAGCAGCTGCTGACGCCGGCGCTTCGGGCTCAGCAGGCGCGTCCGGTGCGGTGGCCTGCTCGGGTCGAGCTTCCGATTCTTCGTCCACCCCGGGATCGGTGATGGCAGCAGTGTCGGGGGCTTCCGTGGCCGGCTCTTGTCCCGCGCTCGCCTGCTCGGGTTGGGCTTCCGCTGCATCGCCCACTGGATTAGCGGGGGTGTCAGGGGCTGCCGCGCGGGTGTTTTGCTCCGCAGCCGGCTTATCGGGCTCGGCTACGGCTGCAGCGGCCGGCTCTGCGGTGGTGTCAGGTTTTGATTCACTGGTCGCGCTCGGGGATGCCTGGTCGACGCCAGGCGTCTGGGATGGCTCGGCATTCTCGACCCGATCCTGGGCGGCCGCATCGCCGGGTTCCGCCGGCTGCTCAGATGCAGTGTTCGGCTCGTCCGCAGTCGCACCGCCTTCTGCATGCTCAGCAGGCTTGCTCTCCTCGGTGGTCGCTGGCGCAGCATCGGTTCTGGATGCCGTCTCCGATGTGCCGGACACCGGTTCCGCCACCGCTGCCGATCTTGAGTTCGCTTCCCCCGGCTCCGGCTCGGCGGTCGCGAGCGCTGCGCTCGCCAGGAGAGTGGAAAGGGCAAGTCCGGAGAGCAGTGTCCGAGCAGATCGCATCATTCATTCTCCATGCGGCTTAGCACGCTACCTAATGCGCCGCGTGGCAGCCAGCAACAGGTACGAGACTGAACTTCCTGTGAATCTTCTTTTGTCGGAACTGTGGCCGAATTGACAAAGCGGCCCGGCAATCGGCCGCTCGCCATTCGCTCTGGTGGCCGACAGTCAGCCTCAGTTGGGACGAGACTCTAGCCCATACTCCTGCATCTTCCGGTAGAGCGTGGATCGGCCGATGCCCAGTCGCCGTGCGACCTCGGACATGTGACCCCGATAGCGCCCGAGTGCCAGTCGGATCATGTCGGCCTCGATGGCCTCCAGCGTCCGTACATCGCCTGAATCATTGACAGCGGGGATGCCGATCGACTTGCCGCCGTCGGCTCCTTTCAGCTCGATTGTGCGGGGCACCTTGTCATCGGCGCCGATCATCGCCGGCCCGGTGTATATCGCCGGTTTTTGCGGGGCCGGCGCAGGGGGGATCTCCGCCGAGAAGCCCTCGACGTGCATGGCGATCTGGGGAAACTCCGCAATCGTCAGCTCCGGGCCGTCCGCCAGAACCACGGCGCGGAACACCGCATTCTCGAGCTGGCGCACATTGCCCGGCCACGAGTAACGGGTGAGCATCTGCATCGCCTGTTCGCTGATGGAGGAGACGTGCTTGCCTTCCTCCGCGGCGAACCTCGCGAGAAAGTGATGTGCAAGCTCCGGCACGTCGTCCAGCCGCTGGCGCAGCGGCGGCACCCAGATCGGGAAGACGTTGAGCCGGTAGAACAGGTCCTCACGGAACCGTCCGAGCTTCACCAGCTCGATCATGTCGCGGTTCGTCGCCGAGATGAGCCGGATATCAACTTTTACTGGCCGCTTGCCGCCAACGGGATCGATCTCGCCGTCCTGCAGGGCGCGCTGCAACTTCACCTGAGCTTCGAGAGGCAGCTCACCGACCTCGTCGAGGAACAGTGTACCGCCATCGGCTTCCTGAAACTTTCCGATGCGCTTGTCGACGGCGCCGGTGAACGAGCCCTTCTCGTGGCCGAACAGGATGCTTTCGACCAGGTTTTCCGGAATGGCTCCGCAGTTGACCGTGACGAACGGCTTGCCCGAGCGGTCGCTCTCGCCCTGGATTGCACGTGCGATGAGCTCCTTGCCGACCCCCGATTCCCCTTCGATGAGCACCGGAATTTGTGACCCCGCAGCACGTTTGCCGAGCGAGACGACCCGCTGCATGGCCTGGCCCGCGATGAGGTCCGTGAACGTCATCGTGCCTTCGCTTCTCTTCTTGAGCCGCGCGATCTCACCGCTGAGAGCCTGAAGCTTCAGCGCGCTGTTGATCGAGACTTCCAGCCTCTCGGGACTGGCGGGCTTCACGACGAAGTCGACCGCGCCGGCCCGCATGGCACTTATTGCGGTGTCGATGGAGCCGTGCGACGTCTGCACGATGATGGGTGGAATGCCTGGCTTGCTGCGGACCTGCTCCAGAACCGTCATGCCGTTCGTGCCGGGCATGACCAGATCGAGGAGAACGAGGGCGATGCCGTCCTTTTCAGGGCCGGTGAGAATATGCAGGGCCTGGTCGCCCGATACCGCAATCTTGCACTCGAAACCGAACCGCTTGATGCACTCTTCCAGAATGCGGCGCTGGGCCGGATCGTCGTCGACGATCAATACACGTTTTGCCATGATGAACTCGAACAAGGACGCAACTGAACAGGACCGGTCACGCGGGCGCATCAGCACCCATCCGGCTCCCGCCACAGTGCACAGCACCCGTAAATAACTGGTTGCTGCTGGAACCATGCTGGGTCTCGCCGGGTCAGTGGCAAAGGCGTGTGGAAGGCGGTGCGGGCTTTGCTTGAACCCGCTGTTGCAGGCCCGCACATTAGGACCCAAGTCCCAGCTGACTTGGAATACAAAACGGGAGCCCGTGAATGACCTTCTTACACTCCATCCTGAACATGCAGGCGGCGCAGGCCGGAACGGCGTCGGCAGCCGAGCGCATCGACCTCGGCGCGATGCCGGAGTGGAAGCTCAGCGACCTCTACGCAGCTCCCGATGCCCCAGAGATCGAGCGGGATTTCGAACGAGCTGCTGCCGAGGCAAAGCGGATCAAGGAGGCCTACCAGGGCCGGCTCGTCGGAATGGGAAGAGATGGCGCGGCCCTTGCCAAGGCCGTGAAGCAGTACGAGCAGCTCGGTGACCTCATGGGCCGGCTCGGGTCCTACGCAGGGTTGCTCTATGCCGCCGATCAGTCGGACCCGGTGCGTGCCAAGTTCTTCGGCGATACGAGCGAGCGGCTGACGAATATCTCGAACGACCTCATCTTCTTCGAGCTTGAGCTCAACAAGATCGAGGACACGGATCTCGCCGAGGCGCTGAAGCACTCTGATCTCGCGCCCTACAAGCCCTGGTTCGAGGATCTGCGAAAGGAGAAGCCGCACCAGCTCGACGAAAGACTGGAGCAGCTCTTCCACGAGAAGTCGCAAACGTCCCGCGGCGCCTGGGACCGCCTGTTCAACGAGACCATGGCGGCGCTGCGCTTTCCGGTCGAAGGAGAGCCGGAGCCGCTGGCGCTCGAGCCGACGCTCAACCTGCTCACCAGCGCCGACGAAGGCCGTCGCCGTGCAGGCGCAGAGGCGCTGGCGAAGGTCTTCAAGGAGAACTTGCGGCTCTTCACGCTCGTCACGAACACGCTTGCCAAGGACAAGGAGATCTCCGACCGCTGGCGCAACTTCAAGGATGTGGCGGACGCGCGGCATCTTGCGAACCGGGTCGAGGGGCCGGTGGTCGATGCGCTGGTCTCGGCCGTGCGGGCCAGCTATCCGAAGCTGTCGCATCGCTACTACCAGATGAAGGCGCGCTGGCTCGGCAAGGATCGGCTCGCTTACTGGGACCGCAACGCGCCGCTTCCCGAGAAGCCGGAGCGCATCCTGCCGTGGTCGGAAGCGCGGCAGATCGTGCTCACCGCCTACGACGGGTTCGCGCCGGAGATGGCTGGAATCGCCCAGAGATTCTTCGACAGCGGCTGGATCGATGCGCCCGTGCGCCCCGGCAAGTCGCCTGGCGCCTTCGCCCATCCGACGGTGCCTTCGGCCCACCCTTATGTGCTGCTCAATTACCAGGGCAAGTCGCGGGACGTCATGACTCTCGCCCACGAGCTGGGTCATGGCGTGCATCAGGTGATGGCCGCTCCGCTCGGGCCGCTGCTGTCGCAGACGCCGCTGACGCTGGCCGAGACGGCCTCTGTTTTCGGTGAGATGCTGACCTTCCGGGCGCTCATCGCCGAGGCCAAGGACCCGCGCGAGCGCAAGGCGCTGATGGCCTCAAAGGTGGAGGACATGCTGAACACGGTCGTCCGCCAGATCGCGTTCTACACCTTCGAGCGGAAGGTGCACGAGGAGCGGCGCATGGGCGAGCTCACGCCAGATCGGCTCAATGACTTCTGGATGGAGGTGCAGGCCGAAAGTCTCGGGCCGGCGATCGAGCTGAAGCCGGGGTATGAGGTCTTCTGGACCTACATCCCTCACTTCATCCATTCGCCGTTCTACGTCTACGCTTACGCGTTCGGCGACTCCCTCGTGAACTCGCTCTATGCGCTCTACGAGGAGGCCCACCCGGACTTCGTGACGAAGTACTTCGACATGCTGAAGG
>JAEVZQ010000523.1 GCA_023392135.1 Pseudomonadota bacterium
TTGCCGTGATCGACGTGGCCCATGATGGTGACCACCGGCGGACGCGGCTTGAGCGCCTCCGGCGTGTCCTCGGCGCCGATGAAGCCTTCCTCGACGTCGGCTTCCGACACGCGCTTCGACGTATGGCCGAACTCCTGCACGATCAGCTCGGCCGTGTCCGCGTCGATCACGACCGTGATCTTGTGCATCGCACCCTGCTTCATCAGGAGCTTGATCACGTCGACCGCGCGCTCCGACATGCGGTTGGAGAGCTCCTGGATCGTGATCGCTTCCGGAATGACGACCTCGCGCACGATCTTCTCGCGGTTCTGGGGAATACCCATGGCGCGCAGCTTCTCGCGCTCGCGGCGGCGCTTCAGCGAGGCGAGGGACCGCTCGCGCTGGCGCTCGTCGAACGCGTTCGTGATCGTCAGCTTGCCGCGACCGCGCGACTCGTCGGCGCCCTTGATCGGCGTGCGGACGCGCTTGCCGCCCTTCTTCTTGGCGCGGCCTTCGTCTTCCTCGACCTCGGCCATCGCGCCGGCCTTGGGCCCGCGCTTCGGCGCCTCGACCTCCGGCTTCTTCGCCGTCGTCTCGGCGGCCTTCGGCTGAGTGCGCTCCGGGCGCGAAACGATGATCGGCCGCGTCATGCCAACGGGCTGCGCCAGAACCTGCGGGACTTCCGGCGTCTCGGGCTGCTCGGGAACGGCAGCCTCGGCAGCTGCTGCAGGTGCCGCGGGCTCCTCTTGAGCTGCCGGAGCTTCAGCAACGGCCGGCGCCTCGGGCCGCGCTGCTGTCTCTGCCTCGGCTGCAGGCGGTGCCAACTCGGGCTCTTCCTGCGGGCTGGTGGCTTCTGCCTCCTGCGCGGCCTTGCGATCTTCCTCCTCGTGACGGCGCTGCTCGGCTTCGAGACGCATGCGCTCCTCGCGCGCGCGTTGCTCCTCGACCTCGCGCACCTGCGCAGCGGCGAGAGCGCGCACTCTGGCCTGCTGCTCTTCCTCGGAGAGGGTACGCAGAATCTTCGGCTGGTGCTGCTCGGCCCTCGGGGCCGGCCGCTGCTGCGCGACATGCGGGCGCGGGCGTGCCTGCACGGGCGCTGCTGCCGTCGTCTCCTCCGGCTCCTGCCCCGCGATGGTGCGCTTTCTCTTTTTCTCGACCACCACCGACTTGGACCGGCCATGGCTGAACTTCTGCTGCACGTGGCCTGACTCGACGGTCCGCTTCAGGCTGAGCGGCTTGCGCGCGCCTGACAGCACGGTCTTTTCGGTGGTCTCTTTCGTCTCGCTCATACCTTGCCCGTTCCAAAAATCCTCAAGCGGCCTTTCAGCTGGCCGCGTATCTGCTGCCCGAAGCCGACAGGCCCGACCGGTATCGGGTCACTCGGCCAACCTCGTTCAGGAAATTCGTCGTGGCGCCGCCTGCGCTCAGTGCAGCATGTACCACATTTGACCGTCCCAAGGCCAAACTCATTTGCTCGACAGTCAATTCCTGAATGACGGGTGCAGGCTTGCCAATTTGCTTACAAGCCGCCTGAAATCGGCGATCCAGTTTGCCTGCACCGTCAGCTGCGGCCTCTTGGCCATGCAGCAATGCGGCAACACTGCCTGCGGCAATGGCCGCTTCTATGCGGGTGAAACCGGTGGTGACGAGTCCCGCTTTATTGGCGAGGCTGAGCGCGTCCATGGCGCGCTTCACCAGCAGCCGCTCCACCATATCCGGCAGATCCGGTGGAACCGATACCTGCCGTTTCAAGCTTTTTGCGAACGCTTTGCGCTTTACGGCCTCGGCGACGTGGATGCGTTCGGCAGTGACCCAGACCCCACGGCCTGGAAGACGACGCGCCACGTCCGGCACGATATGACCGTCCGGGGACGGTACGAAGCGGATGAGCTCCTCAGGCGGCTTCTGATCGCGGGTGACCACGCAGGTCCGCTGCGGAGCAGCTTGCTCCGTCGCTGGCCTTTCTGCGCTTTCCACCCGCACCACCATCCGTGCTCTGTCTGCTCCTGCTCATGGCCGCTGTCATGCGCTCGAGTCGGCTTCGCCGGCCGTCTCGTCGACCGCCTCGACCTCCTCGGCCGATTCATCGGCAGGCTGCTCGAGGTCCTCCGGGCTGATCCAGCCCAATATGACGCGGGCCGCCATGATCATGTCCTCGGCTTCCTTCCTGCCCACGTCGAAGCCGTCGAGAATACCTTTGTGCCGCACCGGCTCGGCATCGCGTTCCTTCTTCCGCTCGGTCCAGCCGACGAGATCGTCGGTCGCGCAGTCGGCGAAATCCTCGAGCGTTTTGACATCGTTCTCGCCCAGAGCGACCATCATCGCTGTGGTCATCCCGGGGACCTGCGCGAGGTCATCAGAGACACCCAGCTCCTTGCGCCGCGCATCCCGCTCCTGCTCGATGCGCTCGAGATACTCGCGGGCCCGGGTTTGGATCTCTTCCGCCGTATCCTCGTCGAAGCCCTCGATGTGGGCGATCTCGCTCAGCTCGACGTAAGCGACTTCCTCGACCGTGGCGAAGCCTTCCGTCACGAGCAACTGGGCGATCACCTCGTCGACGTCGAGCGCCTCCATGAAGATCTGCGAGCGCTCTGCGAATTCCTTCTGGCGTCGCTCGCTCTCTTCCTGTTCCGTCAGGATGTCGATATCCCAGCCCGTGAGCTGGGAGGCGAGCCGCACGTTCTGACCGCGGCGGCCGATCGCCAGCGACAGCTGGCTCTCCGGCACGACGACCTCGATCCTGTTCGAGTCCTCGTCGAGGACGACCTTGGTCACCTCGGCCGGGGCGAGAGCGTTAACGATGAACTCGGCCGCATCCGGCCGCCACTGGATGATGTCGACCTTCTCGCCCTGCAGCTCGTTCACGACAGCCTGCACGCGCTGGCCGCGCATGCCGACGCAGGCGCCGACGGGATCGATCGAGCTGTCCTTCGAAATGACCGCGATCTTGGCGCGCGAGCCCGGATCACGGGCGACCGACTTGATCTCCACGACACCGTCGTAGATCTCCGGGACCTCCATCGCGAACAGCTTGGACATGAACTCCGGCCGCGCACGCGACAGGAATATCTGCGGTCCGCGCTGCTCCCGCCGTACATCGTATATATAGGCACGCACGCGGTCGCCGTAACGGACGTTCTCGCGCGGGATCATTTCGTCGCGGCGGATGATGCCTTCGGCGCGGCCGAGATCGACGATGACATTGCCGTACTCGACGCGCTTGGCCGTGCCGTTGACGATCTCGCCGACGCGATCCTTGTACTCGCTGAACTGCCGCTCGCGCTCCGCCTCGCGGACCTTCTGCACGATGACCTGCTTGGCGTTCTGCGCAGCTACGCGACCGAAATCGAGCGGCGGCAGCGATTCTGCGATCAGATCCCCGATTTTTGCCTCCGGGTTGCGCCGCCTGGCGTCTTCCAGCGTGATCTCGGTCGCCTCATTCTCGACGTTCTCGACCACCGCCAGCACGCGGGACAGGCGCGTATCGCCCGTTTTGGGGTCGATCTCGCAGCGGATATCGTTGTCGGCGCCGTAGCGCGACTTTGCCGCCTTCTGGATCGCGTCCTCCATCGCCTGGATGACGATCTTGCGGTCGATCGACTTTTCGCGCGCAACCGCGTCCGCGATCTGCAGCAGCTCCAACCGATTTGCACTGACTGCAACGGCCATGCCTTGCACCTCTGTCGCTTAATCTTCCTGCGGCGGCTCGGAGCCGCCATTGCCCTTCGAGCTCTTCTTCGCCCGCCTCAGCGCCTCTCTGACGAGCTCATCCGTCAGTACCAGCTTGGCGTCGGTCACCAGATCGACCGGAAGACCCAGCACCTGGGTGCCCTGCTGATCGAGCGTGCATTCTATCCGCACCTCGCCGCCCTCGAACCCTTCGAGAACGCCTCGGAAGCGCTTGCGTCCGCCCACCTGCTGCTTCAGCTCGATCTTGGCCTCGTATCCGGACCAATCCTCGAAATCGCTCGGTCTGACGAGCGGACGGTCAATCCCCGGAGAAGAGATCTCCAGCCGATAACTGCCCGGCAGGGGATCGTGTGCATCCAGCAGGGGAGATAGCTGTCGCGAGATCGCTTCGCAATCCTCGATCGTTATCGTGCCGTCCGGACGTTCCGCCATGATCTGGACGGTCTGGCCGTCGCGGCCCTGGATCTGCACCCTTACCAAGCGGAAGCCAAGGTCTTCCAATGTCGGCTCGACGAGCTCGGCGATGTCGGCAGCAAGGCCGGTCTCGCGAATGAAGCGCCGTGCACTCGGGCCCTCATCCCGCTGGTCCATGTCGCCTCGATACCTGCAATCAAGCTGCCCATGCGCAGCATAAAATAAAAAAGAGCGGACCCGGTGGGGCCCACTCTCAGAGTTGAGATGATCATGAGCATTTAAAAGATAGGAGATAGGTGCTGGCGAGGTCAAGCGCAAATGGCAGAAATCGGGCGACTTACCTCGCTATGGCCTGCGGCAATTCTGTTCGATTAAGGGCTACGGCAAGCTCGTCAGTGCGCAGGAAACGCAGATATGCGGGGCGCCGTCCGGCCGCGACCGCCTTCTGCTCGTAGCGAGTCGGCGGCCAGTCGAGTGTCCGTTCGCGCCAGTCGGATGGCGACTCGGCCAGCCATCTGAAGAAGGGTGTCGCGCGAACAGCGAGGAGTGATGTGCGCGCGTAGTCGCCGATGTCCGTCGCGATCCGCAGCTCTGCGCCGGGCTTCATCACTCGGGCTAGCGATCTCAGGAAGGCCGCCGAGACGAGCCGCCGCTTGTGGTGACGCGATTTGGGCCAGGGGTCCGGAAACAGGATAAAGCCGCGTCCGATGGACGCCTGCGGCAACCAGCGCAGCAGCGGTCGGGCATCGTCGGCCAGAATGCGAACGTTCCGGAGCTGCCTCGTCTCGACGGCATCCAGTACCTTCACCACGCCATCGAGGTAGGGCGCGCAGCCGATCTGGCCCACGTCGGGGCTCCGCTCGGCCTGCCAGAGCAGATGCTCGCCGCCCCCGAAGCCGATTTCCAGCCAGACCTCCCGGACGGGGCAGGAGAACAGGTCTGTGC
>JAEVZQ010000015.1 GCA_023392135.1 Pseudomonadota bacterium
GGGGTGTGGTCCGTCCCTGCCGGCAGGGCCACAAGATCGGCCCGCTGTTTGCCCATGACCGCGCCGCTGCCGAAGCGGTGCTGGCAGCCTTGCTGGCGAGCGTGGGCTGCGGGGAAATCTTCCTCGACGTTCCGAGCGTCAATCCCGACGCGATCGCTCTGGCGCAAGACCTGGGCCTCGCGCCGGTGTTCGAGACAGCGCGGATGTATACCGGCGCAATTCCGCCGTTGCAGCTCGGGCGGGTATTCGGCGTCACCACCTTCGAGCTGGGGTAACGATCCTCGATCTAATACTCCCCCTCTATGAATGCCGTGATCAGTGATCGTGCGATGGCCTGCTGACCGGGGACCCATAAGCCGTCCGGATGCTTGCCTTCGAGCATCAGCCGGACGTCATCCCGTCGGAACCAGCGCGCATCGACGATCTCATTCGGATCGATCTTGATTTCGGTCGACTGGGCCAAGCCGATACAGCCGATCATCAGCGAGTGCGGGAAAGGCCACGGCTGCGTCGAGTGGAATCGGACCTCCCCCCCGTCGATGCTCGTCTCTTCCTTGGTCTCGCGCCGGACCGCATGCTCGATGTCCTCGCCCGGCTCGAGAAAGCCGGCCAGCGTCGACCACATGTTCTCCGCGAAGCGCGCCTCGTGTCCGAGCAGGCAGCGATCGTTCTGCGGGTCGAGGACCAGCATGATGACGACGGGGTCCGTGCGCGGGAAATGCTCCTGTCCACAGGCCCAGCACTTGCGGCGCCAACCGCCGTCCTTGGTGAGTGTCGTGCCGCCGCAATGGCCGCAGCAGCGCGTGTTCTCGTGCCAGGCTGCAAGCGCCTTGGCGAGGCCGAGCAGCGACAACTCCTCAGGCGGCAGCACGCCCTGCATGGCGAGCGAGCGCAGGTCTACGATCGGCCGCATCATCTCGAGCCCGCCTGGCGCGTTGCGCGCCCGGTGCTCGGTGACGGCAATGGCGAATCGGCCGCCGCCACTCGCAGGCTCGACGCCCAGGAACAGCGACTCGGAAACCGGCAGTCCGACCTGCTGCATCTCCTCCCGCGTGAACCAGCGAATCCTGCCTTCGGTACGCTCCGGATTTGACCGGATCACCGGCTTCTGGTCGGCGAGCACGAGGAACCGGGCCGCCGGCGCCGCCAGAAGTACTTCGAGGTATGCCGCGTCCGCCCGCTTGTGGGTCTGGCGGTCGAGCAGCGTCGAGGCTCCGAGTATCGGTTTGAACATCCTGCAATTCCTCCCAGCGGACCCGCACATCAGCACAGCCGCCCGAGTCTGCGCAATGCGCTCGCGGGCATGGCTGGTAATTATGTAGGAAATCGGGAGCGGGTCGGCTCGTGTGCTGGTGATGGAAATCAGCGGTGCCCCTGCGTCGGTCCTTACCAGGCGCGAGTCTTGTAACTTGGCCGCTGAGACGGCATATTCCGCGCGGGAGGCTGGCGGCGGACGTTGCCCTCGCAAACCGGGTCAGGTCCGGAAGGAAGCAGCCCTAGCGATCAGGCGGCGGGTCGTTTGCCAGTCTCTCGTTTTCTTGCCGCCTCCGTCGTCCTGGGGCGGCCGCTCGCGTCGGCATGGAATTCGTGTGCCGCTGATTGCGGCCGGCGCATCGAGGCGTCCTCATCCGAGTTCCAGGGCTATTAGTCCGGGGCATCTAGTCCAAGGGCGATTTCAGGGGCCGATGGCGAACAACTCCACCCCACCGACCGACCTGCTTGGCGACGAGGGCCAGTCCGCCTCGAAGCCCTACGTCGTGCTCGCCCGCAAGTATCGCCCCGAGACCTTCGAGCAGCTTATCGGCCAGGAAGCGATGGTGACGACGCTCAGGAACGCGTTCGCCACGGACCGCATTGCGCAGGGCTATATGCTGACGGGCGTCCGCGGCGTCGGCAAGACCACGACGGCGCGCATCCTCGCCCGTGCTCTCAACTATTCGAAGCCGGATCTCCCGGACCGGCCGAACATGGAAATGGACGGCTATGGCGAGCACTGCCTGCAGATCGTTCAGAGCCGCCATCCCGACGTGATCGAGATGGACGCTGCGTCCAATACCGGCGTCGACAATGTGCGTGAGATTATCGAGAACGCCCGCTACCGGCCGATCCTTGCGCGCTACAAGGTCTTCATCATCGACGAAGTCCACATGCTCTCGAAGAGCGCTTTCATTGCTCTGCTGAAGACGCTCGAGGAGCCGCCGGAGCACGTCAAGTTCATCTTCGCGACGACCGAGGTGCGCAAGGTGCCGGTGACGGTGCTGTCGCGCTGCCAGCGGTTCGACCTGCGCCGGGTCGACGCCCCGCTCTTGGTGTCGCACTTCAAATCCATTCTCGCCCAGGAGGGCGCCGAGGCCGCGGACGAAGCGCTGGCCCTGATCGCGCGCGCGGCCGGCGGTTCGGTGCGTGACGGCCTCTCCATCCTCGACCAGTCGATCGCGATGGGCTCCGGCACGGTGACCGTGCCGGCGGTGCGCGCCATGTTGGGTCTGGCAGATCGCGGGCGCATTTTCGACCTGCTCGAGTTCCTGATGCGCGGTGCGCCAGCCGATGCGCTGCGTCAGCTCGGGCAGCTGCACAACGACGGCGCCGATCCGGCGCAGATTCTGGCCGATCTCGCCGACACCGTTCATGCGGCGACACGCATCAAGGTCGTCGGGGAGGAAGGCGCGAGCGAGGACCTTTCCGCCGAGGACCGGCGCCGGGGCGCAGCGTTGGGCAATCAGCTTTCTGTGCCGGTGCTGACGCGCGCGTGGCAGATGCTGCAGAAAGGTTATGAGGAGGCCTCACGCTCCGCTCAGCCATTGCAGGCAGCTGAGATGGTTCTGATCCGCATCGCTCATGCAGCGGAGCTGCCGTCGCCCGATGATCTCATCCGGCTGCTCGGCAAGGGCGGCATGCAGGGGCAGGCGGAAGCGAGCGCGCCGGCACCGGCTCCGCAGGAAGACGCTCGCATGGAGGCGCCTCGGCCGGCTGCCATGCCGGGGCGCGACGCTGGAGCGGATCGGCCAGTCGCCCCGGCCAGAGCCTCGGCCCCGGCAGAGAATGAGCTGCGCAGCTTTGCCGATGTGATCGCGTTGGCGGGGGTGCATCGCGATGCCCGTCTCAAGGTGCACCTCGAGGAGCATGTGCGGCTCGTTCGCTTCGAGCCCGGGCGGCTGGAGATTCACCCGATCGAGGGGAGTCCTTCCGGACTCGCCAACGAGCTGAGCGAGAAGCTGGCAAAGTGGACCGGCCGGCGCTGGGTCGTGGCGATCAGCCGCGAGGAAGGCGAGCCGCCCATTGGTGAGGTGCGCCGGCAGCGGATGGCGGCCGAGTTGGAGGAAATCAAGGCTCATCCCGCCGTCCAGGTATTGTTGGACGTTTTTCCCGGTGCGGAAGTTAAAGCTGTACGGCCGCTGGCCGACGAGCGGCAGGACGAAAGCAAGGCCGGGTGACCATCGGACCCTCGGGTCAGCCCCGTGTCCCAGAAGCGGAGAACGAGATGAAAGATCTGATGGGAATGATGAAGCAGGCGCAGGAAATACAAGCCCGCGTCCAGAAGATGCAGGAGGAGCTTTCCGAGCTGAGGGTCGAGGGGCAGGCCGGGGGCGGGCTCGTCCGGGTCTCTCTCAACGGCAAGGGCGAGATGGCCGGTCTCAAGATCGATCCCAGTCTGCTGAAGCCGGACGAGGCCGAGATTCTCGAGGACCTGATCGTCGCGGGCTTCCAGGATGCCAAGGGTAAGGTCGAAGCTGCCATGCAGGAGAAGATGCAGGAAGTGACCGGCGGTCTGCCGCTGCCGCCCGGGCTGAAGCTCTTCTGATCTCGGAAGACACGCGGGGGCGAGCGGGGGGATGCGTACGGGCAGGACCATGGCCGGGCCGGAGATCGAGCGACTGGTGCAGCTCCTCGGACGCTTGCCGGGGCTCGGCTATCGCTCTGCCCGGAAGGCTGCGCTGGCGCTCCTGAAGCGCCGCGACGAGCTGCTGGTGCCTCTTGCTGCCGCAATGAACGCGGCCGCCGACAAGCTCCTCGAGTGCTCCGTCTGCGGCAACATCGACACGATCGATCCGTGCACCGTTTGCCAGGACCCGCGCCGTGACCGCTCGCTGATCGTCGTCGTCGAGGATATCTCCGATCTGTGGGCGCTGGAGCGGGCGGGTGTCGTCAACGCGGTCTACCACGTCCTCGGTGGCCACCTTTCACCGCTCGATGGTATCGGGCCGGAACGGCTCAACATCGGACGGCTGATAGAGCGTGCGCACCACCCGGAGGTGAAGGAGGTTCTGCTCGCGCTCAATGCAACGGTCGAAGGACAGTCGACGGCGCATTACCTGACAGAGCAGCTCGAAGGCACGGCGGTCAGTGTTTCCCGGTTGGCGCAGGGCGTGCCGCTGGGCGGTGAGCTCGACTATCTCGACGAGGGGACGCTGGCGGCGGCCATCAAGGCACGCCACAGGATCTGAGCGGTAATTCCGGCGGATAAGAGGATCTAACGTGCGGTACCTGACACTTCGGAACAGCGCTCGTGTCCCGGCGCTCGGGCTCGGCACCTGGGGCATGGGTGAGTGCCGCGGGATCTATTCCGCCGAGGTGAAGGCCCTGCAACTCGGGCTCGACCTTGGGATGTCACTCATCGACACTGCCGAGATGTACGGCGAGGGCGGTGCTGAAGAGGTGGTCGGCGATGCGATCGCCGGGCGGCGCGATGGTGTTTATGTCGTCAGCAAGGTCTACCCGCACAATGCCTCCCGCTCTGGCGCCATCGCCGCCTGCGAGCGCAGCCTGAAACGCCTCCGCATCGAGACCCTGGATCTCTACCTGCTGCATTGGCGCGGCAGCGTTCCACTGGATCAGACGGTCGAGGCGTTCGAAAAGCTGAAGGCTGACGGAAAGATCCGCGCCTGGGGCGTCAGTAACTTCGATTCGTCCGATATGGCCGATCTTGCGAAGGCGGCCCCGAAGGGCGCGTGTGTCGTCAATCAGGTTCTTTATCACCTCGGCTCGCGCGGCATCGAATGGGATCTGCTGCCCGAGTGCCGGCAGCAAGGCATCGCGGTCATGGCTTATTCCCCGCTGGGGCAAGCCAGCATTCTGCGGAACGGCACATTGAAGGCTATCGCCGATAAGCACGGTGTGAGCCCTGCAGCCGTTGCACTGGCGTGGGTATTGCGCCACGAGCACGTCTTCACGATCCCGAAGGCTGCCAGCCCGGAGCACGTTCGCGCCAATGCAGCGGCTGCCGATCTCCTGCTCGATCCGGAGGACCTCACGGCCCTGGACGAAGCCTTCCCTGCGCCGCGCGGGCCGGAACCGCTCGCGATGCTTTAGTCGCGCTTTCATCCCAGCAATAGTCCGCGCCGCACTGCCAGCAGGCTGGAGATTGCTGGTGCGCGGCGCGGCCTCGCGGACAACCCATGCGGGGGCCTCAGTCACAGGTTGTCAGCACGGATGAGTTGTGGTCCCCCTCCTGGGGCGCAAATTCTACCGCCCTTGGCCGCAGTCTGCGCTCTGAGCTGGGCCGTCCTCCGGCTGCTGCCCGAGGACGACCCAGACGACCCGCCAGTAATCCCGCTATGCAACCGATGACCCTCGAAATGGAGCTGGCGGAGCTGTGATCCGCTGCCTGCAAATTGCAGATCAGTGGACCGGGATCATCGAAGTTCACCCAATGGATACCATCAACATATTCCGCTGATCGAAATATCGCGACTGCCGGCCCATGCAGAGCTGGCAAGTCTCAACGGCGCAGTGATCTTAGGACGTGAACGCCCATTTTCGCGTCTCCCAAATGGGGGATGACACGAGCGCGGAAAGTCTGATGGCGAATTCTGCCCAGCGGTCAGGAGCGGATGCACATGCGCGCCCAGCCCATCGGCCGCAGCCAGAGCGGCTTGACTGGACCGGCGATCGGTCCGTTTGACCACCAACCTGCGCCACGCCAGCCGGGAGAATCCGGCCGCGCGCGCTCTCTTGTCGCATCTAACGTCATGCGCGACCTCGCGACCCTCCACTCTGAAAGAGTGCGGACTATCAGCGCGTTGCGCTGGCCGCTTAGTGACCGGTTGAAACTCGTAGGCTGACGACGGATTTCCGCTGGCTGAAGCGTTTAACCCTTGGTTGCCTGTTTCAGGCCCATACGTGCTCGAGAGTAAGAAGTAGGAGGACAACAGGGTGTTGAAAGTACTCATACCGGCGGCGATCGCTTCGCTGATCGCCATTACCCCCGCATCGGCCATGTCTCCGGCGCAGGCGGGAACGCAGTTGCAACCGCTATCCGTCTCCGATCTCGTCCAGGTGGCCTCGCGTGACCGCTACCGTGCGCGGCGCGACAGGCATAGGCATTCCAGCCGGCGACATCATCGGAACCGGTGGCACTACGTGCCCGGCCGCAGATATTCGCATGCGCCGCGTGGCTGGCGCCGGTACCACCATCGGCCGCACTACTGGCGTACCCGCGGCTGCATCATCGTCGGCCCGGTCTGGTTCTGCCCGTAACAGTTGAGCTTGACGCCGGCGGCTGACACGCCGCGGCGTGAGTATCGATTTCAAGTGAGCGGCGGGGATGTCCTGCCGCTCAATCTTTGTCGACCACCTGAAATCCCTGCCAATAGGGATCGCGGTCGTCAACAAAGATGGTGTTGAAGCCGGTGACGCGCGCCCAACCCTGGATGGACGGGATGATCGCGTCATAGTCGCCCACTTTGGAGCGGCCGGCGATGCGGCCGATGAACTGCGAGCCGATGATGCTCTCGTGCACGAACTCCTGGCCCTCGCTCAGCCGTCCCTGAGCGGCCCATTGCGCCATGCGTGCCGAGGTGCCTGTGCCGCACGGCGAGCGATCGATGGCCTTGTCGCCGTAGAACACCGCGTTGCGCGCGGTGCTGTCAGGCTTCGTCGGCTTGCCGGTCCACATGACATGGCTCAAGCCTTTGATCTCGGGCTTCTCAGGGTGCACGAACGAGAAGGTCTCGCCGAACACCCGGCGTACGATGGGGCTGAGTGTCACCACCTTGCTCGGCGGAAAATGCTCGAGCCCGCGGAACGTCTCCTGCGGCTCGACGATCGCATAGAAGTTGCCGCCATAGGCAACGTCCACCGTCAGCCGGCCGATTCCCGGCACATCCGCCTCGAGGCCGGTGGCGTGCAGGTATGACGGGACGTTCGTGATGCGCACCCAGTCCACATAGGGTCCATTCTGGCCGTACTCGGCGACGACCATCCCGGCCGGCGTGTCGAGCTGGAGCTGGCCCGGCGTGCGCGGTTGCACCAGCCCGCGCTCGATGGCGGTCGTCACCGTGCCGATGGTGCCGTGGCCGCACATGGGCAGGCAGCCGGACGTCTCGATGAAAAGGATGGCGACGTCGCAATCCTCGCGCGTCGGCGGCATCAGGATGGAGCCCGACATGATGTCGTGGCCGCGCGGCTCGAACATCAGGGCTTTGCGGATCCAGTCGTACTCGGCGAGAAAATGCGCGCGTTTCTCGATCATCGTCTTGCCGCTGAGCGCCGGGGCACCGCCAGCAACAACCCGAACCGGATTTCCGCAGGTGTGTCCGTCGATGCAGAAGAACGTATGGGTAGCCATGGCAATGAGTCTCCTGATCAGAAGCGCTGTGCGCTGTAAGGGGAGAGATCGATTGCGGGCTGCTCGCCGGCCATCAGTGCGCCGATCAGCTCGGCGGTGGCTGCAGCTTGCGTCAGTCCGTGATGTGCGTGGCCGAAGGCGTAAAAGATCTTGCTGCTCCAGCGCGAGGTCGAGATGACCGGCAGCGAATCCGGAAGCGACGGCCGGCAGCCCATGTAGTCGACCCGACCTTCTTCCTGTAGCCCGGGAGCGAACGCATGGGCCTTGGCGAGCAGCGCCTCGACCCGCTTCCAGTTTGGCGATGCGGAAGTGCTGGCGAGCTCCACGGCGCCGCCAATTCGCAGGCCGGTTTTGAGCGGAGTGAACACGAAGGCGTGCTCTTCGAACATGATCGGACGAGAGAGCGTAATGCCCGGGCTCGAAATGGTGGCATTGTAGCCGCGCTCGGTATCGAGCGGGATTTTGTCGCCGAGGCAGGCGGCGAGGTGCCTCGACCAAGCACCGGCCGCAACCACGACCCGGTCCGCTGTCATCGTGCGGCCGCGTTCCAGTACGACGACCGGCTCGTCGCCGCTGGCGATTGCGATCCCGCTGACGTTGCCTTCGAGCAGTTGCGCACCCCGCTCGGCGGCGGCCGAGGTCAGCTTCAAAGCGAGCTCATAAGGATCGTTCACATGGGCGACACTGGGGAAGAATGCGGCGCGCTGGAACCTGTCCGCAAGCGCAGGCTCCATCGTTCGCAGGACCGAGCCGTCGACCAGCTCGATCGGAATGCCGGCTTCGACCTGCTCCCGGTAGCCCGCTTTGCTCGCCTCGAAGGCATCGACGTTCTCGTACACGTAAAGCATGCCATTGCGGTTCAATTCCCGCTTGAGGTTCAGCCGTCCCAGCAGCCGCTCCCATGCAGGCAGGGCCATCAGCTGCAGGGGCACAATACCCTTTTTCGAGCGCTGCATGCGCGCGGGCGTGCTGGCGAGCAGGAACCGGAAGAGCCAGGGCGCGAGGCTGGCCACGTAGGCGGGACGGACGGCCAGCGGGCCCAGCGGGTCGATGAACCAGCGGGCAGCCTGGAGCAGCATCTTCGGTGAGGCGAGGGGCTGGATATCGACATGAGCCATGATGCCGGCATTTCCGCGCGAGGCCGCAGTCTGCTCTCCGCGGTCGATGAGCGTCACTGCACAGCCCTGATCGAGCAGCCGGTGCGCCGTCGTCAGCCCGATGATGCCCGCTCCGATGATGATGACGTGCATGCGAGCGGTCCGCCTCGATTTCCCAGGTCGCCAGGTTCCGTTCTTTGCCCGACGGGATTGCGGATGTCGAGGTCTCGTAATGGTCCGCGTGAAATGGTCCCGCGCTGATCGGTTGACGAGCGCACGGTGTGGGGGTGATATCGATGCAGTGGGACCGGTGACCCCGGTGATGCTCCATTTCAAGCGCGCTAATCTCTGGCAGGGACGAAAAGAATGGCCAAAACGACAGATGCGAAGCGGATGAAGCTGCGCTCCCAGGCCTGGTTCGACAACCCGGACAACATCGACATGACGGCGCTCTACCTGGAGCGCATGACGAATTACGGCCTCACCATCGAGGAGCTGCAGTCTGGCAAGCCGATCATCGGCATCGCCCAGAGCGGCTCGGACATCACGCCCTGCAACCGCCACCACCTCGATCTCGCCAAGCGCGTGCGTGAGGGTATCCGCGAGGCGGGCGGCATCGCGTTCGAGTTTCCGGTTCATCCGATCCAGGAGACATTGAAGCGCCCCACCGCCGCGCTCGATCGCAACCTCCAGTATCTGAGCCTCGTGGAAGTGCTCTACGGGTATCCGATCGACGGCGTTGTACTCACGACCGGATGCGACAAGACCACCCCGGCGCAGATCATGGCCGCGGCGACCGTGGACATTCCGGCCATCGTCCTCTCCGGCGGACCGATGCTGAACGGATGGTACAACGGCGAGCGCACCGGCTCGGGCACCATCGTCTGGCTGGCGCGCGAGATGCTGGCCAAGGGCGAGATCGACCACAAGAAGTTCGTCGAGATGGTCGCCTCCTCGGCACCATCGGTGGGCCACTGCAACACGATGGGCACGGCCTCGACCATGAACTCTCTTGCCGAGGCGCTGGGAATGAGCCTGCCTGGATGCGCCGCCATTCCGGGCCCCCATCGCGATCGCGGGCAGATCGCGTATCTCACTGGCAAGCGGGCCGTCGAGATCGTGCATGAGGATCTGAAGCCGTCCAGGATCCTGACCCGCGCGGCTTTCGAGAATGCCATCGTCGTCAACTCCGCCATCGGCGGCTCGACCAACGCACCGATCCACCTCAACGCCATCGCGCGGCACATCGGCGTCGAGCTCGACAACGATGATTGGGAGCGGATCGGCTATGACATCCCGCTGCTGGTCAACCTGCAGCCGGCGGGCGAGTACCTGGGCGAGGATTATTACCGCGCAGGTGGCGTGCCGGCCGTGGTCGCCGAGCTGATCGCCAAGGGGAAGATCCGCGAGGATGCCGTTACGGTGAACGGCAAGACGCTGCTCGAGAACTGCAAGGACCGCTTCTCGTCCGACCGAAAGGTGATCAAGTCCTATGACGAGCCGCTGAAGCCGCACGCCGGGTTCCTCAACCTCAAGGGCAACCTCTTCGATAGCGCGATCATGAAGACCTCGGTGATCGACGAGGAATTCCGCAACCGCTACCTGTCCAACCCCAAGGATCCGAATGCCTTCGAGGGCAAGGCGGTCGTCTTCGACGGCCCGGAGGACTACCACGCCCGCATCGACGATCCGGCGCACGAGATCGACGAGAACACGATGCTGTTCATGCGTGGCACGGGGCCGATCGGCTATCCCGGCGGCGGCGAGGTCGTGAACATGCGCACGCCGGCATATCTGCTCAAGAAGGGCGTGCGGGCGCTGCCGTGCATCGGTGATGGCCGCCAGTCCGGCACCTCAGGCAGCCCCTCGATCCTCAATGCCTCGCCCGAGGCGGCCAACAACGGCGGGCTGGCGCTCCTCAGGACGGGCGATCGTGTCCGCATCGACCTCAACAAGCGTACAGCCGACATCCTGATCTCGGACGAGGAGCTGGAGCAGCGGCGCAAGGAGCTGATGGCGGCAGGCGGATACAAGTATCCTGAGAGCCAGACACCTTGGCAGGAGATCCAGCGCAGTCTCGTCAATGAGATGAGCGAGGGCGACGTCCTGAAGAACGCGGTGAAGTATCAGCGTATTGCCGAGACGAAGGGCGTTCCGCGCGACAACCACTGAGCTGGCTGGAGGATCGTCTTGGGTCCAAGATCGACGATCGCTACGATGATCCCGGCCATGCGCTACGAGGATGCGTCGGCGG
>JAEVZQ010000033.1 GCA_023392135.1 Pseudomonadota bacterium
TTTCGAAGAGCTCCCTGGCCCGCTGCCAGCCCAGCACCCGCTCGGCGACGAAGAACAGCTCGTCGGTCGTCGCCGACCCGCGCAGAATTTGCGGCTGGCTGCCGGGGTGACGCCTGAAAATATCTACGAACAGCGAGGCCTGTATGCGCTCCAGCGCGCTCTGGCTCGTCGCCAGCGAGACGCAGACCAGAGTTCCCGTGTTGAACAGAAACGTCCAGAACACTGAATGGACGAGCGGGTCGAAGCCCTCCATCCCGAATAGAGCCTGGGGCCGCAACATGGTGATGCCCCAGGGCCCTTCCGCCATCAGCATGGCTATGGAAGGGCTCGTCGACTCGAAGCTGGGCAGGAAAGTCGTCCACGCCCAGGTTACGAAGCCGACGAGCGTGCCACTGATTGCGCCGTGCATGGTCGCTTTTCGCCAATAGAGCGCGGCGAGCATCGCCGGCAGGAATTGCGCCACGCCAGCGAACGAGATCAGTCCGATGGGCGCCAGGGCATCGGAATCGCCTGTGAGCCAGAAGTAGACGAAGCCGAGAAACAGCATACCGGCGATCGAAATCCGGCGACTGCGCAATAGGAGTTGGGCGACGCCCCTGTCCCCTGCCGCTTCCAGATTGTTGGACCGGCGGAGCGCAATCGGCATGACCACGTGGTTCGAGACCATGATGGACAGAGCAATGGACGCGACGATGATCATCGAGGTCGCGCTGGAAAAACCGCCGATGAAGGCGAAAAGCGCCAATGCGTCATTACCGGCGGACATCGGCAGGGTGAGGATGAACATATCGGGATTGGAGTCCGCAGGTCGCGTCGCCAGCCCATAGAGCGCGATCGGCATCGTGAACACGCTCATCAAAAACAGGTAGGCCGGGAACGCCCAGCCGGCGGTGCGCAGATGCTCCTCGTTGGAATTCTCCACCACGGCAATCTGGAACTGGCGCGGCAGGCAGATGACGGCGGTGGAGGAAAGGACGAGAACGGCAACCCACCGCGTTCCGAAATCGCTCTTCTCGTGGATATCTATGCCGGCCTCCAAGGCGCGGGCATAAACCTGCTCGAAGCCGCCACCGAGACCGTAGACGACGAAGATGCCGACAGCGATGAATGCAACCAGCTTCACCGCCGCTTCGAAAGCGATGGCCGCGACGACGCCATGATGCTGCTCGCGCGCCTCGACGTTACGCGTGCCAAAAAGGATCGTGAAAAGCGCCATTACGGTGGCGACCCCAAAGGCAAGCCTTACGTCATCCAATCCGACCAGGGTTCCCCCTTTCGAACCCGTAGCGGTCGACACGGCCTGGATCGAGCTGGTGATGGCCTTGAGTTGCAGCGCGATGTAAGGGGTTACGCTGACGACGGCAATCAGGGTGACCAGCACGGCGAGCCGGCTCGACTTGCCGAAGCGGGACGACAGGAGGTCCGCCACCGAGGTGATGCGTTGCGAGTGGCTGATCCGGACCAGCTTGCGCAGAATCAGCCACCAGCCGACGAAGACCAAGGTCGGCCCGAGATAAATGGCGAGGAATTCCAGTCCGTTGCGCGCTGCCGTGCCCACCGCGCCGTAGAACGTCCAGCTCGTGCAATAGACGGAGATCGAGAGCGTATAGACGAAGGGGGAGCGGAAGAACCCGGACTTGCCGCGCTTGGCACGCGCATCCGAAACGTAGGCCAGAACGAACAGAAAACCGACGTAGGCGAGCGCCGTCAGGATAACGAAATCCGGAGAGAGCATTATCCACTCTCTCCATTTGGCCTGCTCGTCAGGGCAGCCGTGTCCTCCTCGGGCTGCGCACTGGCGGACACCCTCGGCATCTTGGCGGAAATGGCGACGGCACACGCGATCAGCACGGTCCAGACCAGGAAGAGGTACACAACCTCGAGCGGCACACCGAACAGCAGCGACCGGGTGTTGAACAGATTGAGTATCGGGGGAAGCAAGAGCAAGGCGCCGCAGATCTGGACGATGAAGACGGCCTCAGCCGCCTTGCGCAGATTCTCTTGCCTGAGGACCCGGCGCTTCGCCATGATCGGTCAGTCTCACGGCCGATCCAGAAGGCGCCGAACCTCCCGGATGACTTCCTCGTTCGAATACGGCTTGGTGATGAAGCTGTCCGCTTGCAGCTCCTGCGCCAGTTGACGATCGTGCTGCTGGCCACGCGCGGTAAGGATCAGCACGGGTATTCGGTTCAGACGGGGATCGGCGCGCATCCTCTTGAGGACATCCAGCCCGCTGCGCCGGGGCAGCATGATATCCAGCAGGAGCAAGCGCGGCTCATGGCGCCGGACGGCATCGAGCGCCTCCTCGCCGTCTCTCACCGAATCGACGGTCCAGCCACAACGACCCAGTATGAAATTCAAGGATTCCAGAATAGCCGGCTCGTCTTCCGCAATGAGTATATCGACCATGAATCCGCGCTCCTCCCACTGCGGACTTCGACACGATGCAGACGACGATACCTCAAGATTTATAGTTAAGCCCGGCCATCTCTCGTCTGGTGTCCTGCTGTTCCGGGATCTTTACTTTGCAAGCGAACGGTCTGCAATACAGCTAAAGCAGAGGAAACACAGGACAGCTAAAGGCATTCTCCACTTTCTGAGGAACAAAGCCAGCGTTGCGGCTGACAAGATCAGCAATTCGACGGCTCCGGCAGGCGAGAACCGGTGCAGGGCCACGACAGGGCGATCTGCACGTCGAGCGCGAGTGATGGTGACCCGGAAACGGATGGTGCCGGCAGAGGGACTTGAACCCCCGACCTACCGCTTACAAGGCGGTTGCTCTACCAACTGAGCTATGCCGGCCATGGCGCGACCGCGATGAGGGCGCTTATAGCCCGGGATGGGTCGTCTGGCCAGATGCAGGCCGTCGCGGGTCCGCCTTCAGATTTCATAAAGCCTACCGACAAGTGCAGCACGACGGCGGCAAGGTTTACAGCTAAACATGATCTGATCACAAACGATCCACCCGCGATCGCCGCGCGAGGAGACCAGTCATGCGTTCACTTGTCCTGTGGGGCGGCCTGGCGGCCGCACTCGCCTTCGGCACCTTGGCAGCAGCACAGCCGTCCTACGCGGAAGGCTATCGGGCCTGGGATGAGGGCCGGGATTACCGCCCCGCCTACTACCCGGCGCCGCGGCAGAGAACGGTGAGCAGCTATTTCATCACCGACCCCTACGCCTACCGGTACGAGCCCCGCGGCTACTATCCCTACTACGACGCGGGCTACTGGCGGCCGCTCTGCGGCGGCAACACCGTCTGCGTGCCGCGGCCCTATCAGCCGCCCTACTGGAAAGCCTGGGGCTATCCGAAGCCGTGGCTCAATCGCGAATTCCACCGGGTCTATCACGGCAGGATCCGGCCGTGGCACTGGTGAGCGCTGAAGTAGCACCTCTACCGTTCCCCGGGAACCCCTGCGGCCGAGATGCCGCTGCTCGTCCAGGTGCGAAATCCGCCTGGACGAAGCCATGCGTAAGCCAAAGTCGACCTCTGCCCAACTCAGGGACGATATCGATCGCCGCCTGACCGGCGAAAAGGTTGCAGCGAAAGATCCCGCGGCTGTCCCACTCGGCACCGACGACGAGGCCGCGGGCACGCCGGGGTGGTTTGCGGCACAATCGTCTGATCTGCCTCAGGCAGCGTCGAGCAACTCCCGCATTACGAAATAGACGCCAGCATCGCCCCCATCGAGCAGCGCGGAGATGGCTCGCCGGAACTTCTGCGGATTGAAGCCCCATTTCAGGCTCAGCCTCATTTGAGCTGCATTCTGCAGCGCGGGCGCGATAACCTCGTGGCCGCGCTCCAGCAGCATCTCGCCGAGCCGGCGGCAGGCGAACACATCCACGAGCGCCCGGAAGCGCATGAGGGCGGCAAGCTCGACCGAAGGCTCCTTGCCGAGACGCTGCCGCAGGCAGTCCTCGATGATCTTCGCGTCCTCCTGTGTGAGCCCGCGCAGGAGCACGAGACCGCGGCCTTCCGCGATCAGCAGGCGCATGGGGGCGGCGAGGTCCTCGGCGGCGACGGCGGGAACATCGGTCGGGTCCCAGCTGATGGCCATGGCAAGCACTCCTCTAGAGCCGATCGTCAGTTGGGGCGGCGCGGGTTGGTGCCGAATGCGGTCCAAGGGGAGCCGCTGAGCACGATGATCTCTCTGGGGCGGCGCTCAGTGAGGACGAAGTCGACGCCCTGGCCGACCAGCTCCCGCTCTTCGTTCATGAGCTCCGATCCGGCGAACCGAAACTTGCGGCCGTCCTCGGCGCGGATGACCCCGGTTCCGGTCTCGGGGCGGAACTTGGTAATCTGTCCGTACATGATCCTCTCCAGTGCTTCTTTTGCCGGGCCGCTGCGGGCCCGTTCTTGGCTGAACCTGGAGAGAGGATGCCGGAACTGTGCTTTGCGCGCTGTTCCCCGTGGGACAGGGAATGTGAGCTTGAAGAGGCGCTTGCCTGGGCCGCTTAACGCGCCATTACGCGACTGAACCAGCCCCGGAGGTCACGCAGAATCTCGCGGGCGGCGTTGTGGCCGGGGGCCCCGGTGACGCCGCCGCCGGGATGAGCGCCGGAGCCGCAGAGATAAAGGCCCGCAACCGGCATCCGGTAGTTGGCGTGCCCCAGGACCGGGCGCGTCGAGAAGAGCTGGTCCAGGGAAAGCTGGCCGTGGAAGATGTCGCCATCAACCATGCCGAAACGTCGTTCGAGATCGAGCGGTGAAAGGACCTGTCGTGCGATGATGCTCGCCTTGAAATTCGGCGCGTGCCGGGCAACCGTCTCGATCACGAGATCAGCGAATTCGTCCTTGGCATCGTCCCAGCACCGGCCGTCCGGCAGACGCGGCGCGACGTGCTGCACGAAGAGGCTCGCAACGTGCTTGCCCGGCGGGGCGAGCGCGGGATCGAGCGTGGTCGGGATCAGCATTTCGACGACCGGCTCGCGCGCCCAGCCATGGAGCCGGGCATCGAGATAAGCGCGTTCCAGATAGGAGACCGTCGG
>JAEVZQ010000119.1 GCA_023392135.1 Pseudomonadota bacterium
CCGCCGTCCCAATAATACTCGCCGTCGATTTCGACCGCCTGAAAGAGCGTTGGAAGGCAGGCTGATGCGAGCAGAACTCTTGGCGTCAACTCAGGATTCCGGAACACACGCCCGCAACCGGTGGCAACATTGGTGGCTGTCACGAAAAGTTTGATCGGTCCACTGGCAATGCGGCGCCGATCGATGCTCTGCTCCAGGATGTCAGAAAGAGGATTTGTCCCCTGCGGATTGAGGTCATAAGGAGATATCAGCCGGGCGATCAGATCGAGGGTGATGAACGCAGGCGAGGTATCCATGGTCCATCGCCCCATGAGCACGTCGAGTGGGCTGCGCTGGAGTGGGCTCAACAGGGCCGCACGCGCTACACGCTCCCAGAAATTCGCAAGTGCTCTGCGGGCCGCCTCGCGTCCGCCGCGCGCATAGCCATCCGCCAGCACGGCCGCATTCATTGCACCGGCCGATGTCCCGGAAATCCCTTCGATTTCAATGCAGGGCTCTTCAAGCAGCCGATCGAGCACACCCCATGTGAATGCACCATGGGCGCCGCCACCCTGCAGCGCCAAATCCACACGCAGTGGAGCGGCATCAATACTACGGGATTTCATTGGGTCGACCCGGCGTCCAGCCGTGAAAGAACGGCTGCCCGATCGAATTGTTCCCGTGCTGGTCTGGTAGAATGCAATCCCGGTCCAGGGGCACGCTTTGGAAAGGCCTCAACGCCCTACCTGGCGTCGGGATCCCACAGAAGCGAAATCCGAAGCAGCAGTGGAGAGCTCCAGTCAACGTGCGCTCTTACCAGAACGCGGCCGTTTTCCGGAGTAACGTTGAGGATCTGCATTCTGGCACTGCCGAGGTGAGGGACTTCGCGGCCTTCTTTGACGGCCAGCTCTGTAATAGAAGCCATAACGACACTATCGGAGCGCATCTGATTGGACTCGATCACTTCAGTCCACACGCCGTTCCCGCGGCATCTGTGGCGAAGCCAAAGCAAGCGCTGAGATTGTCCAGTCGACATGAGGCACCACTCTTCAGATTGGATGGGAAGCGGAAGGAAACAAAACACGGTCAGGCACGATCGGAACAGCTACTGTTTCCCCAAGCGATCACGCCCAACCCGCTGCCGCCAGATACGTCTGCAGCAGCTCCTGACCCCACTGCACCACCCCGGGCGCCCCGAGCGCGAAGCCGTTCACTGTGAGCGCGGTCCCGGCCAGTCCCAGCAATCCGCTCATGATCAGAGCGAGTCGACCTCCGGATACGATAGCGACGGACGCCAGCACGATTGCGATCTGCAGAAGGGCTTGCCCTTGGTCGAAGAACGGGTCCTGCGTGCGGGCCAGATCGCGGTCGGCCTCGAGGGCCTTGCCTCTGATGAAAAGCTGGTCGAGGCCCTCGCCTTTATCGGTCTCGCTGGTCAGCAGGTTTTCCTGCTGGCGGTAAGTGGCGATCCGCTCGCTGATGAGGTTCCGGCCTTGTTCGTTGAGATCCGGCTGGGTCGCAATCAGAAGCTCGAGCTCGCTGATCTGCAGCCGGATCGCGTCCCGGCGGATGTTCTTGGCCTGGAACCAGGCCCAGGTGTTCGCGGCTTCGATGTTCTTGTTGCTCGCCTCCTTGGCAGCGTTGTCGCCGCCGAGTGCGCAAATCGCGAGAACGACTGACAGGCTTCCAATGTAAACTGCGATCCAGCGATCGCGCGTGGCGCTCTTTTCCGCAACGGTACTCGGCATCGATCCCCCTCCTACCACGAACGGCCGCGATCTCAGCTCACGACTTCGCGGGCCCGTCAAGGATGAGTGGAGGGGTTGGGCGAAGATGGCTGTGGAGTGATGCGGCGGTGATACTTTCGTTCCGCTCAGGTCGTGGGAGCACGTGAGAATGCCTCAGGTCCGGCCGTTCCAGCCGGCTGATGTCGATGCGGTGCAAATGCTTCTGCAGCAGCTCGGATACGACGTTCCAATCAGCGACGTCGGTGCACGGATCGAGTGCGTTCTCGCGGCCGATGGGCACCACGCTGTAGTCGCAGAGCAGGAGGGCAGGGTGGTCGGGCTGGTGCACGTGTTCGCCAGGCCGGCGCTTGAGAAGACCTGTGATGCGGTGGTGCAGACACTGGTCGTGGACGCGAAGGTTCGGGGGCTCGGGATCGGGAAGCTCCTGATGGCTGAAGCGGAGGACTGGGCCTGTACGAGGGGACTGGTCAGCATCGCATTGCACACGCGGATCGACCGTTTCGACGCGTGCCGCTTCTACGAGCAAATCGGCTACCGCCGGATCACCACGTCGCATCTGATGAGGAAGGAGCTGGCGCGCTGAGCTGGAGACGCAGGCTGAGCACCTAACGCTTCGGGCTCACAAGGTCGGCTCCGCCAGCAAACCGCTGCAGCGCGGCGACGCGGTCCTCGATCGAGGGATGGGTCGAAAGCAGGCTGGCGCTGCTCTCCCGCAGCGGGTTTTCGATGAAAAATGCCTCCATTCTGCTGGGTACGTCGAACCTGGCGTTCTGCTCGATCTTGCGCAAGGCACGGATCATCGCGTCGGGGTTCTTGGTCAGCTCGACAGCGCCGGCGTCCGCCAGATACTCGCGGGAGCGGGACAGGGCGAAGCGGATGAGCGTCGACAGACCCCACGAGATCAGCACGATGGCAATCGCGATAAGGATGGCGAGCGCCGCTCCGCCATCGTTGCGTCTTCGGCGGTCCCCGCCGCCGCGGGGCCAGACGCCGTAAGGGAAGCGCCAGCCACGGATCATCAAATCGGCAACGAACGCGAAGATACCGGCGAAAATGATGGCGATGACCATCAGCTGCGTGTCGCGGTTGCGAATGTGCGTCAGCTCGTGGCCGAGGACTGCCTCCAGCTCGTCGTCGGAGAGCGTGTCCATCAGCCCGCGCGTCACGGCGATGATGTACGCGCCCTCTTTCAGGCCGGCGGCATAGGCGTTGAGGGCAGGCGTCTCGATGATCTGCACTGCGGGCATTGGAATGCCGCGGGAAATGCACAGATTTTCGAGCACGTTGTAGAGCTTCGGTGCTTCCTTGCGAGAGACACCGTGCGCGCCGGTCGCGTAGCGGATCAGGGTCTGGTGAAAGAGCCAGGAGATCAGGAACCAGATGCCTGCCGCCAGCATTGCCACAGGCCATGAGCCGGCGAACTGCCCGGCGGCGCGGGCGAAGATCTCGTCGAAGTCGCCGCCGCCGAATGCATTGATGAGCAAGAGGATCGAGAACAGCAGTGCGTGCAGCAGTGCCACGAACCCGACGAGCAGCAACGCCGAGCGGATGCGGTTGGCGCGGATGTGCGTATAGAGCCCGTAGGCGCGAAACATGGGGCGTCATCGCCTCCCGCAGAGCAAGCTGCTCAGAACTTCACCTCGGGAGCCTTGGTCACCGCCGCCCGCTCGCCTTCCTCGAGGTTGAAGAACTCTTGCGGACCGAAACCCATCGAGCTGGCGAAGAGCACCGCCGGGAAGCTCTCCCGCGTGGCGTTGTACTCGGCGGCGGCATTGTTGAAGAACCGGCGCGCCGCCGCGATCTTGTTTTCGAGATCGGCCAGCTCGAGCTGCAACTGCTGGAAGTTCGTGTTGGCCTTGAGGTCAGGATAGGCCTCGGCCAGGGCGAACAACTGTCGCAGGGCGCCCTGCAGCTGGCCTTCCGCCTGGGCCTGGGCGGCGGGGCCATGCGCGGCGATGGCGGCGTTCCTGGCCCTGACCACGGCATCGAGCGTTTCCCGCTCGTGACTGGCGTAGCCCTTGACGGTTTCGACCAGGTTGGGGACGAGGTCGTGGCGCTGCTTGAGCTGCACGTCGATGTCCGAGAACGCCTGCCGGCAGCGCTGCCGCAATGTGACGAGACCATTGTAGGCGGTCACGCCGTAGAGCGCGAAGAGGACGATCGCGCCGAGGATGATCCAGCCCAGGTAGTTACCCATATCCGCTCCTCCCCTCCAAGTCGGGCGATGTCAGCCCGCTGTGCCGGCCGACATTGGGAAAGCACAAATCCGTGAGCGGGTCGAGCGATGGATGACATTCGGTCGTCTGCCGGTAGTCTCACTCGTACCGCCAATCGTGACGTCGATAGCGGAGGACCCATGAAGAAGCAGGACTTCACATCGGAGCGTCTGGGCGTCGCGCCAGAGTCCGGTTTCTCGCGCCGGGACGTCATTGTGACGACGCTGGCCACCGGCTTTGCGACTGCGGTGCAGCCCGTCATGGCGCAGACGACGATCACGACCGACGCAGCGGGGCTCGCTGCGGGCGAGATCAGGATCAAGGCTCAGGATGGCGAAATTCCTGCCTACTGGGCCATGCCCGCGCAGGGCGGACCGTTCCCCGTGGTGCTCGTCGTGCAGGAGATCTTCGGCGTTCACGAGCACATCAAGGACATCTGCCGCCGGTTGGCCAAGGAAGGCTATATGGCGATAGCGCCGGAGCTCTATGCCCGGCAGGGAGACGTTTCCAACCGGTCGATGGACGAGATCCGGTCCGTCGTCGCCAGGGTGCCGGACGCCCAGGTGATGGC
>JAEVZQ010000128.1 GCA_023392135.1 Pseudomonadota bacterium
GCTCTCGGCCGGATCGCGGCGGCTCTCATCGAAACACATGCGCTACGCCGGAAGATCGAGGCCGGCGGAGATACCTCAGGTCGCGTCCTTGCGCGGCTGCCGATCGATGCGCTGGAAGCGACAGCCCCGCTGGCGCCGGGCTCGCCTCTCTGCCGCACCTACTCGGATGCACCGGCATTCGATGGCCTGGAGCTGTCACTGAAAGGGGGACAAGTCGGCGGAGCCGACCTGTTCGTCAAGGCAACGGGCCGGTGGCGAGAATAGCGGAGCCCAACTGGACTTGCGGTCGCCAAGCTTGTGAGCAGTTTTCCGGTTGGGGCCAAATGACGACCCAGCTGAATTCTGCATCGCGGAAGCTTTTGACCGTAGTGAATGTCCTTCCCGAGAGTGCCAGCTCAGGCAGCGACGACCTCAGGCGTGTGCCAAAGCTGGCTGCGATGGCACACGCCTGAGGCCGCAGATCTCAGCTTTCGACGGCTCGCACTTGTGCGCGACCAGCACCACGCGCGGCAGGCGTCGCGGATGTTCTGTGCGTTTTGGACCACTGCTCGGATAAACGACAAACAGACCGCGAACCGATTCCGCGGACACCACCCCGCTGATGGGGGCGATATAGTGCGCAAGTCGCTGAAAAGGCTGGCGCACCCAAGAGGATTTGAACCTCTGACCTCTGCCTTCGGAGGGCAGCGCTCTATCCAGCTGAGCTATGGGTGCGTGAGGGCGGGAACATAGCGGATCGGATGCGCCGGGGCAATCGTGCGATTGGCAGCAGTAGTTGCCTGGGTGGTTGAAACCGAGCCAACGCGCCGTTGCCCCGCGGCATCGGTGCTGTGCCTGCCTGCTGACCCGCCGCGCCGGAGCAAGTATAGTGCCGGCCATGACGCTCCAAACCGCCATCGAAACCGCCCTCCGAACGGCCGAATGCACCGTGCCGGAAGGAGAGCCCGTGCCCATCGTCAAGGGCAGCCATGTCTATCTAATTGACGGCTCAGGCTACATTTTCCGCGCCTTTCACGCGCTGCCGCCCCTGACACGGCCCTCTGACGGCCTGCCGGTCGGCGCCGTCTACGGCTTCTGCAGCATGCTCTGGAAGCTGCTCGGCGACAGCAAAGTCTCCGACCGGCCGACACATATCGCCGTCGTCTTCGATACGGCGCGCGACACATTCCGCACGGCCATTTACGAGGCGTACAAGACGAACCGCCCGCCGCCACCGGAGGAGCTGGTCCCGCAGTTCGGGCTGATCCGCAGAGCCGTCAAAGCCTTCAACGTCGCCTGCATCGAGCAGGACGGCTACGAGTCCGATGACCTGATCGCCACATATGCGTGCGATGCCATCCGCAAGGGCGGAGACATCACCATCGTGTCCTCGGACAAGGACCTAATGCAGCTCATCGAGCCCGGTATCGTCATGCTGGACACGATGAAGAACAAGCGCATCGGACGCGAGGAGGTGCTGGAGCGATTCGGCGTCGAGCCTGAGCTGGTGGTCGACGTGCAGGCGCTCTCGGGAGACGCCACCGACAACGTGCCGGGCGTGCCGGGGATCGGCGTGAAGACGGCCGCCGAGCTGATCCGCGAGTATGGCGATCTCGACACGCTGCTCGAGCGCGCGGGCGAGATCAAGCAGCCGAAGCGGCGCGAGCGGCTGATCGAGTTCGCCGGGCAGGCGCGCATCTCCCGCGAGCTCGTACGGCTCAAGCGTGACGTGCCGGTAGAAGTGGACGTCGAGCGGCTCGGAGTCCAGGACCCTGACGCCGACGCCCTGCTCGGCTTCCTGCGGGAGATGGAATTCAACACGCTGACCCGGCGCATCGCCGAAAAGCTGGGTGCCGAGCTGCCGCCGATGCCGGAAAAGCCCGCGGCAAAGCGGCCGGTAGCGAAAGCAGCACATGGCACGCCTGCGCCCGGCAAGGAGCCGGATGGCGGCGCTGCGGTCGCGACTGCCGGAGCGGGGACTCCGGCGGCTGTGGTGGCTTTCGCCGAGGAGGCCTCCCTCACGCCCACGATCGACCGCTCGAAATACGAGACGGTGATTACGCTTGAACGGCTTCGGCACTGGATCGCGGAGGCGCACAATGTGGGCCGGTTCAGCATCGACACGGAGACCACGTCGCGCGATCCGATGCTGGCGGATCTCGTCGGCTTTTCCATGGCGATCGCGCCGGGGCAGGCCTGCTATGTGCCGCTCGCTCACACGCCCGCCGACGATGCCTTCGACTTCGGCGATGGCAACGGGCTGGAGCAACTCCCCCTGCAGGCCGCGCTGGAGGCGATGAAGCCGCTGATCGAGGACCCGTCGATCCTCAAGATCGGCCATAACATCAAGTACGACTGGCTGATCCTCCGCCGCTACGGCATCGAGATGCGCGCCTTCGACGACACCCTGCTCATGTCCTATGCGCTCGACGGCGGGCGGGGTAATCACGGCATGGACGAGCTGGCCGAGCGGCACCTCAGGCACTCAACCATCCGCTTCGACAAGGTGCTTGAGCACGCGCCGGGCCCCAAGCGAAATGGCAAGACCTTCGCCAACGTGCCGGTCGACAAGGCGACCGAGTATGCCGCCGAAGATGCCGATGTCACGCTGCGCCTGTGGACCCGCTTCAAGCCGCGCCTCGTGGCAGAGCGCATGTGCACGGTCTACGAGACGCTGGAGCGCCCGCTGGTGCCCGTGATCGCCACGATGGAGCACACCGGCATTCGGGTCGACCGCAACACGCTCTCAAGGCTGAGCGGGAATTTCTCTCAGACCATCGCGCGGCTGGAGGAGGAAGTCTACGAGCTCGCCGGCCACAAGTTCAATCTGGGCTCACCACGCCAGCTCGGAGAGTTGCTGTTCGAACGGCTGAAGCTCCCGGGCGGCAAGCGCACGAAGTCGGGTCAATGGGAGACCCGTGCCAACCTGCTCGATGATCTGGCACAGAATGAGGAGCTGCCGGAGCAGGCGCGCAAGCTCGTCAACACGATGCTGGAATGGCGCCAGCTCGCCAAGCTCAAGTCGACCTATACGGATGCGCTGCCGACCTTCATCCATCAGGAGACCGGGCGCATCCACACCTGCTACTCGCTTGCCTCCACGACGACAGGTCGGCTCGCCTCGAGCGATCCCAACCTGCAGAACATTCCAGTGCGCACCAAGGAAGGGCGCGCCATCCGCACGGCCTTCGTGGCGGAGCCCGGTATGCTGCTGGTCTCTGCAGACTACAGCCAGATCGAGTTGCGCGTTCTTGCCCACATCGCCGACATTCCGGCCTTGAAGCAGGCATTCGCCGACGGGCTCGACATCCACGCCATGACGGCGACCGAGATGTTCGGCGTGCCGGTGAAGGACATGCCGGCGGAGACGAGGCGCCGGGCCAAGGCCATCAACTTCGGGATCATCTACGGCATCTCCGCGTTCGGACTGGCGAACCAGCTCGGCATCTCGCGCGAGGAAGCGGGCAGCTACATCAAGACGTACTTTGCCCGTTTTCCCGGCATCCGCGACTACATGGAGCGCACCAAGGCCTTCGCGCACGAGAACGGTTACGTCACGACCATCTTCGGCCGGCGGGTGCATTATCCTGAGATCAACACGCGTAATCCGTCCATGCGCGGCTTTCTGGAGCGCGCCGCCATCAACGCGCCGATCCAGGGCTCGGCCGCAGACATCATTCGCCGTGCGATGATCCGCATGCCGGAGGCGCTGGAAAAGGCGAACCTGAACTCTGCCCGCATGCTGCTGCAGGTTCATGACGAGCTCGTGTTCGAAGCGCGGGAAGCAGAGGTCCCGAAGCTGATCGAAACCGTGAAGCACGTCATGGAAAAGAGCCCTGAGCCGGCCGTTGCACTGGCCGTGCCGCTGAAAGTCGACGCCAAGGCAGCGGACAACTGGGAGGCGGCGCATTGAGGGGAAACGGCTCCGGGCCAGGCCAGACCAGACGGTAGAGGCATTGATTTCGGACGTTTCATTATGCCCACAATAGGTATTTTTCTCGCATTCTTGATCTATTTTGGCCCATCTGGCTCCCATAATGCAAAGGCTGGAGAACTCATTGGTCACCCCGCCGTCGAAAGCGTGAGAGAGGCTCACACCATTCCTTCGATCAAGCGGTCCGTTGTGGTACGCCTAAATACAGCGGTATCAGAAAGCGAGCTGGCTCAGATCGCCACGAAGATCAAGGGTAAGGTCCTCCGTAGTTTCGAGCGTACGTTCATTGAATACTATATCCCTGGCATGAAGGAGGGTGCTGGTGCTTGGGCAACGACGCATTTCGACCCCAATCTAGAAGTTCGGATTTTGGGCAACGTTCAGCGATTCGATAAAATGAGCGAGGCTGAAGCGAGAGAAGCTTTGGCAAACGAGCTGCGAGCGCAGCCGGGTGTCGCCGAATTGTTATCGGATGTGGACTTCCAGAACCGGGAAATGGCATCTTGGGCATCGGTTAGCTGCGATGGCATGAGTGGAACGGATGAACTTTATGGCCGCTTCCGACAGAGCAAAGGCGAGGGTCGTAGCACGTACAGCAGTGCCAGTTATGTGACCACCTGGGAGTTCGAGCACAGGGAAGCGCAAGGCGAAGTCGTCATCAGTTGCGAAGATGCTTGGGAACTCTACGGATCGGATGGGACGTATGCCAAAAATTGGCTGTCGAAAAATTAGCGGCAGCCCCTCCACGTCCGAAGTCTACGACCAACTCGTCTCATTGCGAACGCGTTCTAAAGTCGACCGCAGCCAAAACAACTATCAGCCAGAACCACCGCGCTTATAACCTGACGCCTCACGGCAACATCCCGATCGCCCACCACCAGAGCGCGTTCAGCGGAATGATGACCGCGCACGTCACCAGCGCCAAGGTCACCATGAAGGGCAGTGCCGCGCGATGGCTCACGTGGCCCATGGCAAGCCCGACCACGAACGGAGACGCGATGTAGGGGAAAAACATGGCCGACATCCCTGGGGCGATCGCCATGACGGCGGTTTCGAGCGGGAGGCCTGTCGCGTTGCTGATTTCGGCGGCAACGGTCGCCATGATCGGGACGGCACCACCGAAAGTGGCGAGTACGGAGACGAGCGACGACAGGTACGCCATCACGAAATAGCCATAGGCGGCGCCCTGCCCCTCGACGCCGGTGAGCCGCGCCAAGGCACTCGAGACCAGCGTACTTGCTCCCGACTCCGTCATGACGGAAGCGAGGCTCAGGACCGTCCCGACCCAGATGATGATGAGCAGGCGGCGCGGGTTGGCGATTTCCCGCGCAGGCAGCACGCCGATGCCTGGCATGACGCAAAGGGCGCCGACCAAAAGCGCCACCCAGCCGGGCTTGAGCCCATGCCAGAAATCCGTCGCCCAAAGCAGGATGGCTAATGCGAGCAGAATGCCGACGCGCTTCGCCTCGGGGCTGAGCTGATCGGCCTTCGATCCGGCCTCATCTGAGCGGGGGACTGGTGCCGGGTGTATCCGGATGAGCAGCCGCCACACCAGAAATGCCTTGGCGATGCCCAGAACCGGTGCGCACAGCAGAAAATAGTGCACGTAGGTCATGATGATGCCGTAGAGCGTCTCCCCGGCACCGATGATCATGATGTTGAGCAGGTTTGCCGGCAGTACGCCCTGGCCCACGCCGAAGTTGCCTACCACCGCGATCAGCACGAGACCGATATGGCCGTTGGAGCCCAGCCGATAGCCGGCGTCGTTTGCCAGCGCGAGCACGACGGGTACGGTGATCGCCAGCCGGCCCATGTTCGAGGGTACGAGGAACGTCAGCATCGTCGTGCCGACGATCACGCCGAGCACCAGCGCTGAATAGGAGCTGCGAAACCGCCCAAGGAACTTGCGCGCGATGAAGCGGCCGAAGCCGGTGCGCTCCGCCGCCACGCCAATCAGCAGACCACCAAAGACCAGCCAGAGCGAGCTCGACAGGAATCCCGAAACCGCGGCCTGCGGAGGGGCTGCGCGCGTCGCCAGCACCAGGATGGTGAACATCATGGCTGCAGCCGCCGGAGGGATGGCCAGGGTGGCCCAAAAAACCACCGTCATGACGACCAGCCCGAGCGCCACCATGGATTGCTGCGGCATTCCGCTGGGCGCTGGCGAAATTGCGATCGCGGCGGCAAGCAACAGCACCAGTGCGACCACGGCAACCCGCCAGACCGGGAAAGCGAACCCGGACAGGCCGTAGCGCGGGCGTGATGCCGCCGTTCGAGTTTCCACCTGACCGGAGGTCATCAGGCGTTTGCTCCCCAAAACTTTTCTATTGCTGACGCTGAGGCATCCAGGGTTGCGGGCACATCGTCAAGTGCCGCCGCGCCTATCTGTTATGCATATCCCGCTTGGTCAGACGATAGCGCTCCAGATCCTCAGTCGTATCGATGTCGAGCGCCGCCGCCGGATCGCTGCAGGGTAGGAGATCGATGTCGCCGGCGAGTTGGCGCAGTAGGACTCTGCCACCTTCAGGGCCGGTAAGCCGCGCAAGACGCGAAAAAAAGCGGCGGGGCCAGAGCACCGGGTGGCCTGGGCGTTCATCGGGCAGGACGGGACGGACGATGCGATCACAGCCCCTCTCCTCGAATGCGGCGATCAGGTGATCGATGAGCTCGGGCGTGACACCCGGCATGTCACCGGGACAAATGAGGACGCCGGTAGGATCACCGGACAGCGCCGTGACACCGACAGCGATCGAACTGCCCATTCCCGAAAGATGATCCAAGTTCTGCACGAAGCGGACGTGCAGGCCGGACAGTGCCGATGCCACAGCCTGCGGCTCGGGTCCCGTCACGACGATCATCTCATCAGCACGACTGGCCATGAATGCAGCGGCAGTCCAGGCGATCAGCGGCCGTCCCGCCACCTCGGCCAGCAGCTTGTTGCCGCCAACGAAACGCGTTGAAGTGCCCGCCGCGAGCAGAACGGCTGCCACGCGGGCTGTGGTGGCCTCGGCCATCAGCCGCTCAGCCCTTGCGCTCGGACTTGCTGCCGCGGACGGCCAGGATCACCTCGGCCATGATGGACACGGCAATCTCGGCCGGGGTCTGCGCACCGATATCGAGGCCGATCGGGTTCTTTATGCGCGCGAACGCCGCCTCGCTTACCCCGGCTTCAAGGAGCCGCTGACGCCGCTTGGCATGATTACGGCTGCTGCCGAGTGCGCCGATATAGAGGCAATCGGACCCGAGCGCGAACTTCAGCGCCTCGTCGTCGATGTGGCTCACGTGGGCCACGACGACCATGGCCGTATAGGGATCGACACCGATCCGCGGCAGCGCGTCTTGCGGCCACTCCGCATGCAGGGTGACCCCGCGGAAACGGTCCGCCGAGGCGAAGGCGGTGCGCGGATCGACGACGATGACCTCGTAACCTGTCATTCGCGCCAGCTCGCAAAGGACCTGGGCGATGTGCGTCGCGCCGATGACCACGATCCGCGCCGGTGGCAGCATGGCATGGAGGAAGACCTCACCCTCGGGCGTTTTCAGCAGCTTGCTCTCACCGGACCGGAGGCGGCTCGACACGTCCGGCGGCAGATCTGGTGTCGTCTTCTCGAACAGCTCACGATGACCATCAGACAGGCTCGTGCGGACCAGCAGTGCCTCCCGCCTATGGTCTGCGTGCAGAGCGCGCTCGAGATAACCAAGGTCATCCTTAGTGTTCAGCTGCTCGATGAGGACGCGTATCTGACCGCCGCAAGGCAGTCCGACTCGCCAGGCGGTCTCGTCGGCGACACCGAAGTCGAGCGTCCGCGGTCGGCCGTCGGACAGAACCTCCTCGGCCTCCGTGATCACCTCGCCTTCGATGCAGCCACCCGAGACCGAGCCCTCAAAGCTGCCATCGGTAGCGATCGCGAGCTGACCGCCGACCGGCACCGGCGCCGAGCCCCACGTGTCTATGACAGTCGCCAACCCCACGCGACCGTCGCGCTCCAGCCAGTCGCGCGCCGCCTGCAACACACCGATCCTGGCCGCGGCCGAATGAATGGACCCGGGCTCCGACATCTCTTGCTCCCGCCGTTGGCTCAAGCTCGTGGAGCAAATTTGACATTTGATCCCGTTTGCGGCACGCGTCGTATCAAATGTCAAATTCAAGTGCTCCACTAGAGTCAAATAGTTGCTAGTGGCCCTTTTGATTCCGACATTTGCTCTCGAGCTTGATGCGGCGGGATGCAAGTGTCGGAATCGGACCACTTGGTGGACAGTTCTGAACATGCCCCCGAGTGCCGATGCGTTGCAAGCTCCGCCGCTCGGTCCTTTTGCCCCGATGGCCCCCGCTGGCCAGCTCATGAACACTGCACCGCCAGACAGCACAGCCACGGTCCGGCGCGGCTACGCGATCGCCGCAGGCCTTGCTCTCGGCGTTGCGGTTTCCAATGGGCTGGGGCGGTTCTCCTACGGCCTCATCCTACCGGCCATGCGCGCGGATCTCGGCTGGAACTACACTCAGGCGGGAGCGCTCAACACGGCGAACGCCATCGGCTATCTGATCGGTGCGCTCCTCGCCCTCAACATCGTCCGCAAGCTCGGCCCGTCGCGCCTGTTCGTAGGGGCTCTGTGGATCACAGCGGCCGCGATCGCAGCCATGGCATTCACGGCCGACTTCCACACCATGATCGGCCTGCGGCTGCTTGCGGGGATCAGTGGTGCAGTCGTCTTCATCTCGGGCAGCGTCCTCGCGGCGAGCCTGTTCCCACGCGACCCGACGCGCGCCGCCGGCGCAATCGCGACCTATTTCGCCGGAGGTGGTGTCGGGCTGCTCCTGCCCGGCGTCGCGCTGCCCTTGCTTTTCGCTGTCGGGGGCGATGCAGCCTGGCCCGGGGCATGGCTCGGCATGGGGCTGTTCTCAGGCGTCCTCAGCCTCGTCAGCGCCGCCGCCGCGCGGCAGGTTACGGCCCCGCCGCCGCACGCGGCTCCCCATCCCTGGCCCAAGAGACCGCTGCTGGCCACGTTCGCGAGCTACGGCTGTTATGCCCTCGGCTACTTCGCTTACATGACCTTCATCGTCGCCTGGATGCGCGAGCAAGGGGCGAGCAACACGGAAGTGGCCATCATGTGGATCGTGCTCGGAGTGGCTACGATCATCTCGCCACGGGGCTGGGCCGGCCCGATCGCGCGCTGGCGAGGGGGGCGGCCCTTGGCCGGCATGCTCCTGGCAATCGGGATCGGCGCTCTGCTGCCACTGCTCGGCGCCTCACCTCTGGTGATGCTGACCTCGGCCGTGCTTTTCGGACAGTTCTTCATGCCGCCGGCCGCGGTGACAGCTCTGGTGAAGAAGGCGTTCTCTCCCGTGGTGTGGGGCGAGGCGGTGGCGGCCTTCACCCTGCTCTTTTCAGCCCTGCAGCTCATCGGTCCTGTTCTGACCGGGGCCGTTGCCGATCAGACCGGCAGCCTCGCCTGGGGCCTCGGCATTTCCGGCGCCATTCTGATTATCGGCGCGGGCATCTCCCTGCTACAGCCGGACCCGAAATAGCTCAGCCAGGCTGCTATCCGGCACTCGCAAGTTGAACTGCGAACCCGCAGATTCGTTAAGCCACCGGTAAGGTTGAGCATAATTTCACCTCGACCCTGCCACACGAATCAAATCAGGCTCAACCCATGCGTGAGTCTGACAGGAGGCGAATTGTCCGTCACCTGGGAGCCGTGGCACTGGCAGGTTCCCTGGCTCTCGGCCTCGCCATCATCACACCGCCGGATCTGTCGAATGC
>JAEVZQ010000130.1 GCA_023392135.1 Pseudomonadota bacterium
GTAGAAGGGTCGGAATACGTTTTCGCGCTCTGCAGGCGGGATGCCCGGGCCGTTGTCGTCGACCTCGATCTTGAGCCGATCGCCGTCTCGCAATGCCCGGATCACGACGCGGTCGCCGAAACGCGCAGCATTGCTGACGAGATTGATAAGGGCGCGCTTGAAAGCCTGCCGCTTGAGCGGCAGCACGATGCGCCTGCTCCGCCTCGGCACCTCGAGCGAAATCGAGCTGCCAAAGACCTGCGCATCGTCGTGTATTTCCTCCAGCAGCTCGTAGAGGTGCGTCGGCATCGCTTCCTCGCCGCCATCGCCCTTCGCAAATGCGAGGTAATCCTCCAGCATGTGCTGCATCTCTTTGACGTCGGATTGCAGCGCGCGGACCTCGGGCGTGTCGCCGAGCAGGGCGAGTTCGAGCTTAAAGCGGGTGAGAACGGTCCGCAGGTCATGGCTGACGCCGGCGAGCATGGTCGTGCGCTGGTCGACGTGGTGGCGGATGCGATCGCGCATTTCGAGGAACGCCTGCGCCGCCTGCCGCACCTCGCGGGCGCCACGGGGGCGATAATCATCCGGGACGGGGCGGCCCTTGCCGAAGGCGTCTGCGGCCTCCGCCAGCCGCAAGATCGGGCGAATCTGGTTGCGCAGGAACAGAATGGCGACAGTGAGCAGGACGATCGAGGTGCCGACCATCCACATCAGGAAGATGTGCGAGTTGGAAGCATAGGTCTGCGCCCGCGTCGCCACGAAGCGCAGGATCGCATCGGCGAGCTTCACCTTGATCTCGACGTGCCGCGAATTGCCGACCGTATCGACCCAGAACGGCTGCCTGACCTGCCTTCGGATCTCGTTCGACAGCGTGCGATCCAGCAGCGAGAAGAACGGCTTCGGCTGGGCCGGGGGCAGGTCGCCCGCCGGCAGGAGCTGCATGGAGAGCTTCATCGTCTCCGCCAGATCGATCAGCCCTTCGTAATCGTCCTGGCGCGGGTACTCCCGATAGACTTCGATGATCGCCGCGATGTCGCGGGCCGTGGCTTCCGAGAGGCGCCGCGTCACCGCCTGCCAGTGCCGTTCCATGAAAACGAAGGCGACGACGCTTTCGAGCAGCACGATGGGCGCGATGATGATGATGAGCGCCCGGGCATAGAGGCCTTTCGGCAGGAGATCGCCGGTCGCGGAAACGGAAACGCGCCCGAGGCGGGCCAAAAGCGATCGCCCCCGCACCCACCAGGAGCCGGCCGTCCTGTCGCCGCTGTTGTCGCGGACTGCGACCATGCCGATCTCGCGTTCAATGAGAGCGCCGGCGGTGATCCATCACCTCCGGCGCCGCCTTCGCCTGCTCGTCAGTCGGTATACAGGATGTAGCCCTTGCTGCGTACCGTCTGCAGATAAACGGGGTTGGAGGGGTCGATTTCGATCTTGCGGCGCAGGCGGTTGATCTGGACGTCGATCGCCCGTTCACTGCCGGTCGAGTCATCGCTGGCAAGCTCGTGCCGGGCGATCGCCACGCCGGGGCGCTGGGCGAACTGCCGCAACAGATCGCGCTCGCGCTCGGTCAGCTTGATACTCTCGTCCCCACGCTTCAACTCGCCGCGCGCGATGTAGAACACGAGCTCGCCCATGCACACTTCGTCCGCATCCGCATGATGGCCTTGCCCGCGGCGCAGGATATTCTTCACCCGGAGCACCAGCTCGCGCGGCTCGAAGGGCTTCGGCAGGTAGTCGTCGACACCGGCCTCCAGGCCCTCGATACGATCCTCGGGCTCGGAGCGCGCGGTCAGCATGCAAATGGGAACGTCCGACGTCGCCTTCAGATGACGTGCGAAGTCGAGCCCGCTCTCACCGGGCATCATGACGTCCAGAATGACGAGATCGAACTTCAGGCCGCGCATGGCAGCACGGGCCGCGCTGGTATCGCTCGCCGGTGTCACGCGGTATCCGTGCTCGACGAGATAGCGCGTGAGAAGATCGCGGATACGCTGGTCGTCGTCGACGATGAGCACGTGCGGAGCATCGTCAGGCAGGCAGTCACGACGCAACGTCCCGTAATCAACGGTCATGCTTCCCCTCCCGTTGCCGCAGTAGCTCTCACGCGCGGCGCCCGGGCCCGAAGATCAGCGCTTCGATCCGGGACCGCTCATCACCGGCGATCATACCGGCGAGAAAGCGGCGAGATACGGACGAGGACCCATCTCCCGCCTCCGCCAGCGCGGCCGCTATGCGTGCGTTCTGCAACTCTAGCAGTCGGCTGGCAAGATCGCGCCCCTTGCTGGTCAGGCAGAGAAGGCGCTCGCGCCGGTCCTGCGGGCCCGCCTGCTGCAAAACATAACCGCGGTCGACGAGCTGCTTCAGAACGCGCGAAAGACTCTGCTTGGTAATCTTGAGGATATCAAGAAGATCGGCGACGCGCAGACCTGGATGACGATTGACGAAGTGGAGAACGCGGTGGTGCGCCCGGCCGAAGCCGAACTCGGCGAGGATGACGTCCGCCTCTCCCGTGAAGTCGCGGTATGCGAAGAACAAAAGCTCGACGAGAGCTATCAGCTGCTCCCGGTCGACCTCTTGCGGCGGCTGGGGCGCTACGTCCTCGCTCCCCGATGGCGCCGGACGGACCCCGGCTGCATATATGTCAGTCATGTTGACTTATTTGGATGCCATTGTTACCCGTGGCAAGTGCCTTTGTGCAC
>JAEVZQ010000158.1 GCA_023392135.1 Pseudomonadota bacterium
ATCCACGGGCGCTCGGACGCAACGCTCAACCCTGGCGGCGTCCGCATCGGCACCGCCGAGATCTATCGCCAGGTCGAGAAGCTGCCCGAGGTTCAGGAGTCGATCGTCATCGGCCAGGACTGGGACAGCGACGTGCGGGTCGTCCTCTTCGTCGTTCTGAAGCCGGGCCTGGCGCTCGACAGCAGCCTCGTGGACCGGATCAGGTCGCAGATCCGCGTGGGCGCAAGCCCCCGTCACGTGCCAGCCAAAGTCGTGCAGGTCGCCGACATTCCGCGAACCAAATCGGGCAAGATCACTGAGCTCGCCGTGCGCGACATCGTGCATGGCCGCGAGGTGAAGAACAAGGAAGCGCTGGCCAATCCTGAGGCGCTGGACCTGTTCCGCAATCTGCCGGAGCTTCAGACCTGAAGGGATCTGCGGATCCAAGGGCCAGAAAGCTTCACGGCCCGCTCATCCCGCCAGCGCGCCCTCCCGCAACAGCCCTGTGCAGCAGAAGCACCGGAATGAGCCCCACCGCCACGATGGTCAGGGCTCCCGGCGCGGCGCGCTCGAATTGCTCGAGCACCGCGAAGTTGTAAACCTCGGTGGCGAGAGTGTCGAAGTTGAACGGCCGCAGCAGCAAGGTTGCAGGCAACTCTTTCATGGAATCGACGAACACGAGCAGCCCGCCAGCGCCGAGCGCCGGGGCGAGCAGCGGCAAGTGCACACGCCACAGAGTCGCGAGAGAGGTCTGCCCGAGGGTCCGCGATGCCGCATCGAGATTGGGAGAAATTCGCTGCAAACCCGCTTCGACGGAGCCAAGCGATACGGCAAGAAAACGGATCGTGTAGGCCAGGACCAGCGCCACCACCGAGCCTGAAAGCAGCAGGCCCGTTGAAACGCCGAACACTTCCCTGGCAACGGCATCCACTGCGTTATCGAAGCCGGCCAGTGGGATCAGCAGGCCCAAGGCCAGCACCGTTCCGGGCATGGCATACCCCAACCCCGCCACCTGCACCGCCGGGCGTGTGAACCCGTTCGCAGCCACCCGTTGGGCATAGGCCAGCAGCAGCGCGCACGAGATGGCCAGGAAGGCGGCCAGGGCGGAGAGCATCACGCTGTTGCCCGCCGTGCGCCAGAAGCTTTCGGCGACGGCCTCGGGCCAGTGTCGCAGGGCCGGGCCGACGAGCACGGCAAACGGGATCACGAAGCCGAGCACAAAGGGCAGCGCGCAGATGGCAGCGGCGTGATAGCCTTTCCACCCGTCGACGTCCGAGAACGGGATGGCGCGATAACGCCCCGTCGTGTGGTGGAAACGCCCGCGGCCACGCGCAAATCGCTCCCCCGTGAATAGCAGGGCGACGAACAACAGCATCACCGTCGACAGCTGTGCGGCTCCACCGAGGTTCGACCGCTGCAGCCATGTCGTATAGACGCTGATGGTCAGTGTCTCGATGCCGAGGTACTGAACAGCACCGAGATCGTTCAGGCACTCCATGAGCGCCAGGGCGACCCCCGCGGCCAGTGCGGGACGGGCCAGCGGGAGGGCTATGGACCAGAACGTGCCCAACGCTGTGCGGCCCAGCGTGCGCGCCACCTCGAGGACGCAAACGGATTGCTGCACGAAGCTCGCCCGCGCCGTCAGGTAGACGTATGGGTAGAGCACGATCGCGATGACGAAGATGCCCCCGCCAATCGAACGGATTTCGGGGAACCAGTAGTCGCGCATGCTGGTCCAGCCGAAGATTGCGCGCAGGGCGCTCTGAACCGGACCTGCATAGTCGAGCAGATCTCCGTAGCAGTAGGCGACGATGTAGGTCGGTATCGCCAGCGGGATTACCAGCAGCCTGTCGATCAGGTTGCGGCCCGGAAACCGGTACATGGTGACGAACCAGGCCGTCGCGGTGCCGATCGCGAGCGTCAGCAGCCCGACGCCCAGCATCAGCAGCACCGTTTCGCGCAGAGCCCGTGGCAGCACCGTGCTGGCCAGATGTGGCCAGATGTTCTCGGCGGGAGTCAGGGCCAGGACCGCAATGGTAGCGACCGGCAGCAGCATCAGCGCCAGCACAACGGCCACCACGCCCGTCCAGACTGGAGACGAGCGCCGCCGTGCGCGCCAGCTCGCGATGGCGCGCGGGACGCCGATCATGCCGCGCACGACCTCCTGCAGCGAGGGTGGACGCAGTGATGTTGAGGCTCGTTCCTGCATTGGCGGGGCGACCATGCCTACACGTTCCGCGCCCGGTCAAGGTCGCCGCTGTCGCTGGGATCGGCCCAGGGCGCCCTATGGTCCGGCCCCAAGGACCCGGTCGGCTGGGAAGGAGATGGCCACTCGTGTGCCTTCACCAGGTACGCTCGTGAAGTCGACAGTTGCGCCGTTCGCCTGGGCCAGCGCCATGACAACTGGGAGTCCGTAGCCGGCCCCCTTCGATACCTCATCCGCACGGGACGCTTCCGGCCTCATCCCGCAGCCGGTATCGGCGACGGTCAGCCTCAGGCCTCCGTCGGGCTCTCGCGCCGTCGCAATCGTGACCTCTCCGCCGCGCCCCGTGAACTTGAGCGCATTGGACAGCAGATTGATGAGGATCTGCATCAGGTTGCGGTGATCGACGGCGAGATGCAGCGCACCGGGAGCAAGATCAGCTTTGATCCGCACGGCCGCCTTGCGTGCCAGCTCGCCCATGATCGCCAGCGCCTTGGAAATGACGGCATCGACGGCCGTTCGGCACGGCTCCTGCGGAACGGACAAATCGTGCCGCTGGTCCAACATGGCCCCAATGACGCCGAGCGCATGGTTCGCGCTCTCATGGATGTCGGCCGCGTAGGTGAGATAACGTGAATTGCCCATCGGACCGAGGCGCTCGTCCTTCATCACCTCCGCCAGCGCGGCAATGGCGCTGAGTGGCGTGCGCAGCTCGTGGGCCAGGAGAGCGCGGGTCGGTCCAGGAACTGGAGGGATTCGATCCGCCTCTCGTTCTGCCGCTATCTCCTCCAACCTGACAAGAACCCTTGATCCTCCGCTGTCCAGAGGCCGGCACAAGCAGTCCAGCTTCATCGGCCCACCGGGAGTCCAGATCAGCAGCGTTCGCCGCTCTTCAGAAGCGGCCTCGGCCGCGAACCGGCGCAACTCCTGGAGGGCGGGCATCGCGCTGTCGAGGGCAGCACTCTCGGTTAGAGCACCGCTTCCGAGCGATCTCCCGGCCGGGCTGGCTGCAACCACCCGCGCTTCCGCGACATCGATGATCCACGCCACCCCTCGTATCCGACTGAGGTCCTCCTCTGCCGGAAGCTGGGGCGTCGGCTTCGGCAGCCAACGCACGGTCTCACTCATCCTGCCGGTTCGAGTTCCGCATTTGTATGCAAAACACCGCTTACGGTCCATGCGCGAGGCCGCTAGCAACGCTGCACCTCGCTGTTTGCTAGGCCTCAAAGCATGGAAACGGTATAGAGTTGATTGAGACCGGTCTCTCGAAGCGCATGCTCACACGGAGGCATTGATGGTATCACAGCCGCAGATGGAAATTCCGGAACAGGTGCGACAGATGGCCGAGCGCAGCGTCGACCAAGCCCGTTCCGCCTACGACCAGTTCATGGACGTGGCCCGGCAAGTGCAGGATCTCGTGAACAAGTCCTCCGGCGCCATGGCAGAAAGAGTGAGCCGGATCCAGGCGCGCGCCCTGCACTTCTCCGAGGAGAACATGGAGGACGGATTCCGGTTTGCGAGCGAGCTGGCCCGCGCCCGGGACTTCAAGGAGTACCTGGACATCCAGAGCCGCCATGCCCAGAAGCAGATGCAGACCTATGCCCGTCAGGCGCAGGAGCTCGGTCGCATGATCGGCGAGCTGGGCAAGGCCTGACGCTCCAGTACCGCGCTCCAGGCGCCAAGGCGTCAATCGATCCCTTGCTCCGCGGGCCCGATTGGCTATTTTGGGCTTGACGCCGGCACCACAGTTCCGCTTCTAA
>JAEVZQ010000163.1 GCA_023392135.1 Pseudomonadota bacterium
CACCAGGAACTCGCCGTAGATCTCCTTGACCCCGGTCGACGGATTGCGGGTGAAGGCCACACCGGTCGCGGAGCTCTCGCCCCTGTTGCCGAAAACCATTGCCTGCACGGTAACCGCCGTACCCCACGAGTCAGGGATCTGGTGCAGGCGGCGATAAGTGATGGCACGGGCATTCTGCCAGGAGCCGAACACCGCTCCGATGGCCCCCCAAAGCTGGGCCCGCAGATCCTGCGGGAAGGGCTGGCCTGTCTCGCGTTGCACAGCCTCCTCGTAGGCAGCGATGACCTCCTGCCAGTCTTCGGCGGCCAGCTCCGTATCGGTGCTGAAACCGTTCAGGTTCTTGTGGCTCTCGAGAATGTCCTCGAACACGCCATGGTCGACGCCCAGCACCACGTCGCTATACATCTGGATGAAGCGCCGGTAGCTGTCGTAGGCGAACCGCGCGTCACCCGAACGCGCTGCAAGGCCCTGGACCGTCTGATCGTTGAGGCCGAGATTGAGGATGGTATCCATCATCCCCGGCATGGACGTCCGGGCACCGGAGCGCACAGACACGAGCAGCGGATTACGCGCATCGCCGAAGACGGCGCCGACCGCATCCCCTACGATGCCCAGCGCGCTTTCGACCTGAGCGTCGAGGCCATCCGGCAGCGTGCGATCGTTCTGGTAATAGTAGGTGCAGACATCGGTCGAGATTGTGAAACCCGGCGGCACCGGCAGGCCGAGGCTTGCCATTTCTGCCAGGTTGGCTCCCTTGCCGCCGAGAAGATTGCGCATCTCCGCAGAACCGTCCCAACGGCCGGCCCCGAACAGGTAGACCCATTTGTGATACCTGTCGGACTCGGTACGGGAGTCGCTCATTCGGTCACCCTTTCGTCTTTCAGCAGCTCACGCATGGGGCCTTGACATAGCCGCCCAGGCCGCTGGGAGCAAACGCACAGGTACTCGCCTGCGTTCGCTTTCCTTTGACAGGGCGACGCAGCCGATCAACTCTTGAGGCCAGCACAATAACCGCCATAGCGACACGACAGGAAAATGGCCGACCAGCTCTCCGCCGTTCTCGGCGCACTCGAAATCTCTCAGGACGCCGCTCTGGAGCGCCTTTTTGAGTTGTTGCGCATTCCAAGCATCTCGACCGATCCCGCATACAAAGATCAGTGCACGGCTGCTGCCGAGTGGTGCGCCGCCCAGCTGCGCGAGATCGGCTTCGATGCGTCCGTGCGGCCGACGACCGGCCATCCGATGGTCGTGGGACGTGACCGGAAGGGCGTCCCGGAGGGCACGCCGCACGTGCTGTTCTATGGTCATTACGACGTGCAGCCTCCAGACCCCCTCGAGCTGTGGACCACTCCGCCGTTCGAGCCCCGGCTGGCAGACGACCCGCGCAACGGAACTGTGATCGTCGCCCGCGGTGCGGAAGACAACAAGGGCCAACTCATGACCTTCCTGGAAGCCGCGCGCGCCTGGAAGCAGGTCGCAGGTGAGCTGCCGGTCGCCGTCACCGTCCTGCTCGAAGGCGAGGAGGAGTGCGGATCTCCGAGCCTGCCCGGCTTTCTCGAGAAGCATGCGCAGGAGGTGACCTGCGATTTCGCCCTGGTGTGCGACACCACCCAATGGGACAAGGACACGCCCGGCATCACGACGATGCTGCGGGGGCTCGCCGGCACCGAGGTCGTCGTAACCGGCGCCAGCCGGGATCTCCATTCGGGCCTCTACGGCGGTCCTGCTGCCAATCCGATCCGCGTGTTGGCACGTATGCTGGCTGCCCTTCACGACGAGGATGGCCGCGTGACGGTGCCCGGATTCTACGACGGCGTCGCGGAGGTTCCGAAGAGCCAGGCTGATCTATGGAGCCGGCTCGCGTTCGACGAAAAATCGTTTCTCGGCGAGGTCGGCCTCAGCATACCCGCCGGCGAAAAGGGTTTCACGGCGCTGGAACAGCTCTGGGCGCGGCCGACGCTCGAGTTCAACGGGATCACGGGCGGCTATCAGGGACCAGGCACGAAAACCGTTATTCCCTCGCGCGCATCAGCCAAGATCACCTGCCGTTTGGTCGCCGGGCAGGATCCCGACAAGATCATCGCGGGCCTGCAGCGCTATCTCGCGCAGCGCGCGCCGGCGGATTGCAAGGTCGAGTTCAGGTCGGCTCATGGCAACGCCGCAATCGCCTTCGATCCGAACGCGCCGAATTTCAAGGCGGCCGCGCAGGCACTGGCCGAAGAATGGCAGCGGCCGACGGCGCTCATGGGCTCGGGGGCTTCGATCCCGATCGTCACCGCCTTCAAGGACCGGCTCGGCATGGACAGCCTGCTGGTCGGCTTCGCAACCGATGACGACTGCATCCACTCGCCCAACGAGAAGTACAATCTGACGAGCTTCCGCAAAGGTGCTCGGAGCTGGGCCCGCATCCTCCAGCACCTCGCCCGAACCTGAATCCACAAGCCATAAGCTATCGAGTAACGATCATGAAAGCTGTACGCTCCATCTGGCCACCGATCCTCCTTGGACTGAGCCTCATCATCGCTTCGCCCGCGGGTGCGCAGCGCAGCCGCGCACCGGAGCACCGAGCCGGGGCGTTCGACTATTACTCCCTGGTGCTGTCCTGGAGCCCCACCTACTGCGCTAGCCTGGCAGCGAACGACAACGATCCGCAATGCCGCCGTACTGCGCGTCCCTACGCATTCGTGTTGCATGGCCTCTGGCCGCAGTACGAGCGCGGCTACCCCGAATACTGTCCGACGAGAGAGCGGCCATTCGTTCCACAACGAACCATCGACGGAATGCTGGACATCATGCCGAGCCCGCGGCTCGTCATTCACGAGTACCGCAAGCATGGAACCTGTACCGGGCTCGATCCGGCTGGCTACTATGATCTTTCGCGGCGGCTTTACGAGAAGATCAGTATTCCCCGCCGCTTCCGCTCCCCGGCCGCGCCGTTTTTCGTCAGCCCACAGGAGGTCGCGGACAGCTTTCTTCAAGCGAACCCCAATCTGAAGCTGGAGATGCTCGCTGTCGACTGCCGTGGCTCCGGAAACCGTCTGCGGGAAGTCCGCATCTGCTTTTCGCGCGAAGGCGAGTTCCGGCGGTGTGGCAGCAACGAGCGGCGCGGCTCCTGCCGGGCCAACCGCATGTACGTGCCACCCGTCCGTGGCGGCAACGGCCCGTTAACGCTGCCACGATCGCGTGCGCTTTGACCTCCGCGCACGCAGAGATTTCAGTGGAGAAATAGCCACGCCAAGCTAATGTAGCCTTAGTGCCATTGCGGTGTGGTTGCGATCCGGCATCATGGCGCCAGAACGCAACAGATTCGCGCCAGGCGGAGCAATCTCCATGGCAGTCATGAGGCAGATCTTTCGCGCCCCGGCCCGGCCGGGGTACGCGCGCCGCGCAGCAATCACCTGGGGCCTCGTCGGCTTCGCCATCGCGACGATCCTGTGGAGCGCAACAGGGCATGGACCCGGCCTCGGTGTGCTCGCGCGCGGGGTAGCACCGGAGCACACCGGGTCGCTTGCGATCGACTCACCGAAGTTGGCTGACCGCCTGCCCGGCTTTTCTGGGTTCGATAGGGACACTGTGGTCGAAAGCAACTGCACCGCGCTCGTGCTGGACCGCGT
>JAEVZQ010000235.1 GCA_023392135.1 Pseudomonadota bacterium
CGCCCGCACCCACAGACTTACATTGCCGGGAGATGTTGAGCTCGTTTATCTCGGTGGCGAGGCAGCCTCTTACGTCGGCGCTTTCCAGAAGGATCTGATCGACGCGGCCATGCCATTCGAACCGGCCGGCGTTCAGGTCGAGATGCAGAAGCTCGGCAAGACCATGGTCAACCTGATGGATGGCGAGGTCGAGGCTTTCCGTGATTTGATTTTCATGACCTTGACGACCCATCCGGCCAATCTCACGGAACGTCCCGACCTGGTGCGCAAGGTGGTTGCCGCGTTTGCCGAGGCACAGAAGATCCTCCTCGACCAGAATCGTGGCAAGGCCATCATGGGCGAAGAGTTCTCCAAGATGTCTCCGGAAGCCAACGAGATGGCCTACGGCGTCGTCCGCCAGATCTGGAGCCCGGACGGCCGAATGACGGTCGAAGGTGGAAAGAAGGTTTTCGACTATTTGCAGCCGAAGGGCGACAAGCCGATCGACTTTGAGAAAACCTTCACCAATGAGTTCCTGCCGAAGTCATGAGCAGCAGCGCCCCAACTTTTCAAGGTCGGGAATACTGGGCACGGAAGGGGGGTGTATCCCTCTTCGTGTGGCGGAAGCAGTCTGCTTCCGCCGATCCCAGCCGCCCGCCGTTGGTGCTCGTGCACGGCTCGTCGTTGTCGGCTTTGCCGTGCTTCGACCTCCACGTGCCCGGCGTTCCGGACTACTCCTTCATGGATTGGCTGGCCCGACACGGTTATGACGTCTGGACCCTCGACCATGAGGGCTATGGGCGATCGACGATCACGGATAGCAATTCCGATGTTGCCTGCGGCGTGGAGGATCTGAAAGTCGCCGTCGATTTCATCAAACGCGAGACCGGCGCGACGAAATTGAACTTCTACGGACTTTCGTCCGGTGCCCTGCGCGCCGCATCCTATGCCGAAGCCGAGCCCCAACATGTCGCGCGCCTTATCCTTGACGGTTTCGTCTGGACAGGCGACGGGTCGCCGACGTTGGCCAAGCGCCGCGAGGGGGTGAACGAGTTCCGGGCGAGCAATCGGCGGCCTATCAGCCGCGCTTCGATTGAAAGCATCTTCACGCGCGATCATCCCGGCACGAGTGAGCCGACGGTAATGAAAGCGTGCGCAGAAGCGCAACTTGCTTATGCGGATTCGGTACCTACCGGAACATATCTCGACATGACCACACGACTGCCTCTGGTCGATCCCGCCCGGATCAAAGCTCCGACGCTTGTGATCCGCGGAAAGCACGACGGCATTGCCACGGAGGAGGACTTGGCGGCCTTCTTTGTACGATTGCCCAGTCCCGACAAGCAGTTCACGGTTCTGCCTGACCTTGCTCATGTCACACCGCTCGGAACGAATCGGCGCCGGCTTTGGGAAGCCGTGGATGGCTTTCTGCGCGCTGGAGCATAGGATGGATGATAGCGCGCGCTCCAGCAGGGGCAGCCGAAGGTTTGATTGATCCCAATAGCTGCCGTCGCCTGGTTCGTGATCGGCGACGCTGAGAGCGCGGCCGACCATATCCGGAATCGAAGGAACTGCGTTGACTGGTTAGGATCTCCCCCTCTGAGATACCTCACGGTGCTTCCGATCTTCGAATGTCCGAGGAGGAGCCGCACAGCTCTCAAGCTCCCGGCTCGGCAGTAGATCACCACCACTTTCGTTCGCCGCAGCGAGTGCGTGCCGAGCTTCGCCGGATCAAGGCCGATACCCACTCTCGGGAAAGCCGGCCGTACTGACGCGTCGTTTGAATTCGGGCAAGCGGCTCATCAGCCAGATCAGTTCCAGGTTGCGCGCGCATTCACGCTCGAGCGGCGGGATGACTGGATATGGTCGTCGATGCAGTCCGGCAGGAGGCTGGTTTGGCTTCGATCCAGCCTGCTCAGGTGCTCTCCTTTACCGCTGGAGGCAGCTCGAGGTCGGATGATCTGCCTAATCCAGGCAGGTCGCCGAAGTGATGGAGCGGCCGGTTGCCCGAGAGCGCGCGGAGCATCACGTAGAACAGCGGTGTCAGGAAGATGCCGAACAGCGTCACGCCGATCATGCCGTAGAACACGGCGATGCCCATCGCTTGCCGCATCTCGGCACCCGCACCCGACGAGGTGACGAGAGGCACCACGCCCATGATGAAGGCGAACGACGTCATCAGGATCGGCCTGAGCCGCAGCCGGCTCGCTTCGACGGCGGCCTCCCGCGGCGTTCGTCCGGCGAATTCCAGCTCACGCGCGAATTCGACGATGAGGATGGCGTTCTTCGCCGACAACCCGACCAGCACGACGAGGCCGATCTGGGTGAAAATATTGTTGTCGCCACCCGTCAGGAACACGCCGGCAATGGCGGCCAACAGGCCCATCGGCACAATCATGATGATCGAGAGCGGCAGCACCAGGCTCTCGTACTGCGCCGCGAGCACCAGGAACACGAGGAAGATCGCCAGTGGGAATACCAGGACCGCGGAGTTGCCGGCCAGGATTTCCTGGTAGGTCAGCTCCGTCCACTCGAACGCTATTCCCGGCGGCAGCGCCTCCGCCGCGATCCGCTCGACGGCCGCCTGGGCCTGACCCGACGAATAGCCGGGCGCCGGGCCGCCGGTGATGTCGGCGGAGAGGAAGCCGTTGTAGCGCATGGCCCGCTCCGGCCCCGCCGCCTGCTGCACCTTGAGCAGCACCGATAGGGGAATCATATCCCCCGACCTCGAACGTACCTTGAGCTGACCGATGTCGTCGGCGCGCGCGCGGAACGGCGCGTCCGCCTGTACGCGCACCGAGTAGGTCCGCCCGAAGCGGTTGAAGTCGTTGACGTAAAGCGAGCCGAGATAGATCTGCATCGTCTCGAAGATGTCGGTCACCGCGATGCCGAGCTGGCGGGCGCGGGTCCGGTCGATCTCGGCATAAAGCTGCGGCACGTTCACCTGGAACGAGGTGAAGAGCCCGGTGAGCTCCGGCGCCTGGCTGGCTTTGGCCAGGAAGGCCTTGGTGGCAGCATCGAGCGTGTCGTAGCGGAGGCC
>JAEVZQ010000344.1 GCA_023392135.1 Pseudomonadota bacterium
TCGGGCAGCATCGGCACGACGCGGTCCGGGAAGTAGACCGAGTTGCCACGGAGTTGTGCCTCAAGATCCAGCCGCGTGCCCGGCCGGACGTAATGGGCGACATCCGCAATCGCGACCGTCACGATGAAGCCGCCTTCGTTTTTCGGGTCGGAGTCCGGCTCGGCGTGGACGGCGTCGTCGTGGTCCCGCGCGTCCTTCGGATCGATGGTGACGAGCGGCAGATCCCGCAGGTCGACCCGGCCTTTGGCGTCTGCCGGCTCCAGACTGCCGACCTCGGCGAGCACACCTTCCGGGAAGTCGTCGGGAATGCCGTGCGCATGCACGGCGATCAGGCTGATCTGGCGTTGGTCCTGCGGATTGCCGAGCGACTCGAGCACCCGCGCCTGCGGGACGCCATAGCGGTGGGCGCGAGGCAAATCGAACCGGACGAGATCGCCATCCTTGGCCTCGCCTTCATCGCCCGGTTGCACGGGCCAGGCTCTCAGCTGCTTTCGGTCGACGGGTGCAATGATCCCGCCGCCGCGCTTCTCATCGGCGCGGTAAATGCCGAGCAGGCGGCGTTTCTCGCGCGGCAGCTTCTTGATGGGCTCGCCTTCGAGCCGGAAGCCCTCGATGTCTGGGCCCTCGAGTTGCCGGATTCGGGTGAGGACGCGATCGCCGATCCCGAGCCCGCCCTCGCCGGCATCCAGAAAGTGGCGGCTCATGACGAGCAACACTTTCGGGCGAGCGCCCTCCGCGCGGTCCCAGACGACGGGCTCGGCGAGAAGATCGCCATCCTCGTCCCGGCCGCTGATCTCCAGCACAGTCACGGGCGGCAATGCGCTTTTGGCGCGCACTTCCTTCCGGCGGCCCGCTATGGCGCCTTCGTGGCTCAGCTCGGATAGGAGGCGCTTCAGCTCGATGCGCTCACTGCCCTTGATGCCGAAGGCCCGGGCGATCTCGCGCTTACCGACCTTCTCCTCAGCGCCTTGGATGAAGTTCAGGATCTCATCTTTGGTCGGGAGGCCGCCTGCGGTTTTGGTCTTCACTTCCGCCTGTGGTGCTGCGCGCTTGCGGGCCACGGGTTCAGGTCCTTGGTGTGTCGTGAAATCGTGAAGTGGTGAAATCGTGAGATCGTAGAATCACGTGGTGCTCCACGCCGTCGATTTCACGAGATTTCACCGATCTCACGATTCCCATCACTCCGCTGCGGGCTCCGGCACACGGGTTTTGGCCGAGCGCGGCTTGGCGGATTTCTTTGCCGGTGCTTTCTTTGCAGGAGTCGAGGGCTTCCTGGCGGAAGCCTTTTCGGAAGCGGCTTTGCCCGCGGCTGCCTTCTTCGCCGGAGCCTTCGACTTGCCCCGCTTGGACCCCCCACTGGCTGCCCGAGCTGCCAGCAGCTCGATGGCCTCCTCGAGCGTCACGGCATCCGGCTCCTTGCCCTTGGGCAGCGTGGCGTTGACGGAGCCGTGCTTGACGTAGGGGCCATAGCGGCCAGACAGCACCTCGACCTTGCCACCATCCGGGTGCTCGCCGAGGTCTTTGAGAACCTGCGCTTTGGGGCGCTGCCACTTTCCCTTGCCGCCGGCCGCCTTCTCGGCGAGCAGGGTCACCGCCCGGTTGATGCCGATGGTGAACACGTCTTCGAGACCTTCGAGGTTCGCGTAGGTTCCCTCGTGCAGCACGAACGGTCCGTAACGGCCGATACCGGCGGTGATCGGCTTGCCCGTCTCTGGATGAAGGCCGACTTCGCGCGGCAGAGCCAACAGCTGAAGCGCGCGCTCTAGATCGAGTGTGGCCGCGTCGATGCCACGCGGAATCGACGCCCGCTTCGGCTTCTCGCCCTCCTCCGGCTCGCCGAGCTGCACATACGGGCCGAAGCGGCCTGTGCGCAGCGTGACCGGCAGACCCGTATCGGGATCGTAGCCGAGCAGCTTGCCTTCGGGCGGCGTTGCCTCCGCCTCACCCTGGGGCTCGGTGAACTGACGTGTATAGCGGCACTCCGGATAATTGGAGCAGCCGACGAAGGCGCCGAAGCGCCCGACCTTCAGGCTGAGCCGGCCGGACCCGCACACCGGGCAGGTGCGTGGATCACCGCCGTCGGCTCGCGGCGGGAAGATGTGCGGACCCAGAATTTCGTTCAGAGCGTCCAGAACCTCGCTGACGCGGAGGTCCTTGATGCCATCGACGGCACCGGTGAAGTCGCGCCAGAACTCGCGCAGCACATCCTGCCATTCGAGCTTGCCGTCGGAGATGAGGTCGAGCTTCTCCTCGAGGTCGGCGGTGAAGTCGAACTCGACGTAGCGGCGGAAAAAGCTCTCCAGGAATGCGATGACGAGCCGGCCCTTGTCCTCCGGGATCAGGCGCTTCTTGTCGAGCCGCACGTATTCCCGCTCGCGCAGCACGGCGAGGGTCGTGGCATAGGTCGAGGGGCGCCCGATGCCGAGCTCCTCCATGCGCTTCACGAGCGTGGCTTCCGTGTAGCGCGGCGGCGGCTCGGTGAAGTGCTGGCTTGCCGTGACCGACTTGTCCGTCAGCGCGTCGCTATGCGCGAGCGGCGGCAGACGGCGGCTGTCCTCCTCGTCCCCGAGGTCGACCTGGTCCTTAGGGGAGACAGGGTCGTCCCGGCCCTCGGAGTAGAGCCGCATAAAACCATAGAAGACGACCACGGATCCGGTGGCGCGCAGACCGTAGGTCTTGCCGTCCTTGCCATTGACGGTGATTTCGGCCGTCGTCTGCTCGAGCTCGGCGGAAGCCATCTGGCTGGCGACGGTGCGGCGCCATATCAGCTCGTAGAGATCGGCCTGACCCTTATCCAGGTAGCGGGCGACATCGCGTGGCCGCCGGCTCGGGTCAGTCGGCCGGATCGCCTCGTGCGCCTCCTGCGCGTTCTTGGCCTTGCTCTTGTACTCGCGGGCGAAGGGCGTGTAGCGCTTGCCGTACTCGCCTTCGATCACACGGCGGATTTCGGAAACGGCCTCCGGCACGATCTGGACGCCGTCTGTTCGCATGTAAGTGATGAGACCGACCGTCTCTCCGCCGAGATCGATGCCCTCATAGAGGCGCTGGGCCACTTGCATCGTCTGCTTGGCGGAGAAGCCCAGCTTGCGCGAGGCCTCCTGCTGCAGGGTCGATGTGGTGAACGGCGCAGCGGGGTTGCGGCGCACTGCTTTCTTCTCCACCGACGATACGGTGAAGTGGCCACCTTCGATGGCAGCCTTGATTGCGTGCGCGCTGCCCTCGTCCTTGATGTCGAGCTTCTTGAGCAAGCGGCCGCTGATGGAGACGAGCCGGGAGCGTACCTCCTCGCCCTTGGCGGTGGCGAGCAGGGCCTCGATCGTCCAGTACTCTTCGGACTTGAAGGCCTCGATCTCGGCTTCGCGATCGCACACGAGGCGCAGCGCCACGGACTGCACGCGACCTGCAGAGCGGGCGCCCGGCAGCTTGCGCCACAAGACCGGCGAAAGGGTGAAGCCGACGAGGTAGTCGAGCGCGCGGCGGGCGAGGTAGGCTTCGACCAGCGGCGCATCGATCTCCCGCGGGTTCCTCATGGCTGTGAGCACCGCATCCCGGGTGACCGCATTGAACGTAACCCGTTCGACCGGCACGCCCTTTTTCAGGGCCCGCTTCTGATCGAGCAATTGCAGGATATGCCACGAGATCGCCTCGCCTTCGCGATCCGGGTCGGTGGCGAGGATCAGCTTGTCCGCCTTTTTGACGGCGTCCGCGATCTCCCGCATCACCTTGGCTCCCTTGGGATCGACGTCCCAATGCATGGCGAAGTCGCGGTCGGGCTCGACCGAGCCGTCCTTGGAGGGCAGATCGCGCACGTGCCCGAAGGACGGGATCACCTTGTATCCCGAGCCCAGGTACTTGTTGATCGTCTTGGCCTTCGCAGCCGATTCTACAATGACAATGTTCATGTGCTTTCCGGGGATCTTGGCTGCGGCGCTCCCTTGGCACTGCCTGCGTCAGGCACTTGCGCGGGGCCGCACCAGACCCGTCGTTGACATTCAGGTGGGGGAAGATGGGTGATGGCCGTGGGGAAGTCAAATCGGGACAATATGCAATAAACGTAGATTATCATCTAAATGTGGAGTATCTATCCGGAGTAGGGGCGCAACACGGGCGCGTTGGGAGCTGGGGAGATCATCATGGAGCAGGCTCGGGGGGCGGAGCGCAGGCTGTCGCTCGTTCATTCGGAGCAGGAGGCGAGCAGGCCGGGTGAAGGCGGGCCAGGAAATCCCACGCGGGAACAGTTCGAGTACCTGGCGGACATGATCCGGCAAATGCAGGTCCTCGCTTGGCAAACGGGGTGCTCCAGGGTCGCAGAGCTATTGGAGATGGCGCATCGTGAAGCCGACCAGCAAAGGCGCGCGCGCCCGACGCGCCTGAGCTGGCTCGGGCCGGCGTGAGCAGCGGCGGGTTTTGCGATGGTTCAATCGCGGCCTGCCAATAATGAGACGAGCTGGCTGCCGTGGTGCTCGACCCGCCCGGCAAGCGCCAGCTCGAGCAGCACGGTCTGGACGATCCGGATCGGCAGCCCGGTCGCCCGCGCAAGCTCGTCGACGTGAACCGGGGCAGGGCCGAGGGCGGAGATGACGAGCGAGCGCTCGTCCCGCTCGACCTGCGGCAGTGGCTCCGGTGTGGCAAGAAGCATCGGGGTTGGCTCCTCGAAATCGTATGCCTGCCCCGAAATGGGCTCGGGACGCCGGCCGAAGGGCTCAAGCGTACTCACGACATCCTCCGCGCAGGTGACGAGCGTAGCGCCCTCCTTGATCAGGTGGTTCGTGCCGGCCGCGCGCGGGTCGAGCGGATGCCCGGGCACGGCGAACACCTCCCGGCCCTGATCGGCTGCGCGGCGTGCCGTGATGAGCGAGCCCGAACGGCGGGCCGCCTCGACCACCACCACCCCGAGCGAAAGGCCAGAGATGATGCGGTTGCGGCGAGGGAAATCCTTGCCCCTCGGCTGGAATCCCGGCGGCTGCTCGCTGACGAGGCACCCCCTCTCGCCGATAGCGCGGTGGAGATCCGCATTCTGCGGCGGGTAGACGACATCGAGCCCGCCGGCCAGCACGGCGATGGTGCCAGTCTCCAGCGATGCGTGGTGCGCGGATGTATCGATCCCGATGGCCAGCCCGGAGGTCACGACGTAACCGGCCTGTCCGAGCCCCGCCGCGAGCTGCCGCGCGAGTTGCTGACCCGCGGCGGAAGACGCGCGCGATCCGACGATGCCGACGGCTGGGCGGGCGAGCAGCCGGTCATCGCCCTTCGCGTAAATGAGCGGCGGCGCACCGTCGATTACGGCAAGGGCTGCCGGATATCCGGGCTCGACAGTGAAGAGCGGGTGTGCACCGATGCGCTCTGCTGCCGCAAGCTCCCGCTCGGCGAGTTCTTCTGGGCAAATCCGAATCCCGGCTCTCCGCCCTCCACGTGCCGACAGCTCGGGCAGGGCTTCCAGCGCCGGGCGAGCACCACCGAAATGGTTGATGAGCGCCCGGAACGTGGCAGGTCCGACGTTTTCCGAGCGGATGAGGCGCAGGCAGGCGAGGCGCTGGCTGTCGTCGAGGCGGGCAGTCGGCAGAGGCGGTGGCTTTCGCCTCCGGTTATCGTCAGGCCCGGGCACCGATCTTGCTCTCTGTCCCGGCGATCAGCCGCTGAATGTTGGCGTGATGCTTGATGATGAGCAGCACGCTAAGTAAGGCAACGAGAGCGGCAGTCTGGCTCTCGCCCATGAGCCAAAGCACGAGCGGCGCGACGATACTTGCCGCGAGTGCTGATAACGACGAATAGCGGGTCAGCACGGCAACAGCGAGCCAAATGGCGCAGAACACCAGGCATGCGGGCCAGCTGAGTGCGAGCAGAATGCCGATGTAGGTGGCGACACCCTTACCGCCCCTGAATCCGAGCCAGACGGGGAAGATGTGTCCCAGGAACGCACCGAGGCCCCCCGCCAGTGCAGCCAAAGGACCGCCGATGGCACCGCCGACCAGGACGCCTGCCGTTCCTTTCAGCGCATCCAGCACCAGGGTGACGGCTGCGAGGGCTTTGTTCCCCGTCCGCAACACGTTGGTGGCGCCGATATTGCCGGAGCCGATGCGACGGATATCGCCCAGGCCAGCGAGGCGCGTCAGCAGCAGGCCGAACGGAATAGAGCCCAGCGCATAGCCTATGGCGAGCGCTGGAACGAGTGTGGTGGGCGCGATGTCCATCGTGTGATCACTGCACGGAGCGATTGCGGCGCCTCGTCAGCCCCGCTGCGATTCAGGGTATCGGTACACCGTCTCGCCTTCAACCATGGTCAGCAGGATACGCCCCTGCATCTTGCTCTCGTCGAACGGAGAGTTTTTGGAGCGCGAGCGCAGGGCCTCGCGGTCGACCACCCAGGGCTGGCCCATGTCGAACAGAACGAGGTCTGCCGGGGTGCCTTTTTCCAGGCGTCCTGAAGGCAGCCCCAGAAGGCGGGCGGGATTGATGGTCATAGCCCGCAGCAGCACCATCAGGCTCAGACCATCAGTATAATGTAGCCGCAGGGCTGCCGACAGCAGCGTCTCCAGGCCGATAGCGCCGTCGGCGGCTTCCGCGAACGGGCGGCGCTTCACGTCCGCGTCCTGCGGGTCGTGGCTGGAGACGATCACGTCGATGTCGCCGGCCGCCACCCCGCGCACGAGCGCCGCGCGATCCTCCTCGGCCCTCAGCGGCGGGCGTAGTTTGAAGAAGGTCCGGTAGGACCCGATGTCGTTCTCGTTCAGCGTCAGATGGTTGATCGAGGCTCCGCAGGTCACGGGCAGCCCGTCAGCCTTGGCCGCGCGAAGGACGTCCAGGCTCTCCCGGCAGGAGATGGTCGCCGCGTGATAGCGGCCTCCGGTGATTTCAACGAGGCGGATGTCCCGCTCCAGCACGATCGTCTCGGCAGCCTTCGGCGCGCCGAGCAACCCGAGCCGCGCCGCAACGTGGCCCGCGGTCATGCAGGTGCCCTCGGTGAGGTATGGGTCCTCCGCATGGTGCACGATGAGCGTGCCGAAGTCCTTCGCGTAAAGCAGGGCGTTGCGCATCACCCGGGTGTTGGCGAGCGAAGTCTTCCCGTTGGAGAACGCGATGGCGCCGGCGCGCTTCAACAGCCCGATCTCGGTGATCTCCTGACCTTCCAGGCCCTTGGTCAGCGCCGCCATGGTGTGGACGTGGACGACCGCGTTGTCGCGGGCACGGCGCTGGATGTAGTCGACGAGGGCGACCTGGTCGATGACCGGATTGGTGTCCGGCATCACGACGATGGTGGTCACGCCACCCGCCGCAGCCGCATTGCTGGCGGTCTTCAGCGTCTCGCGGTGCTCAGCGCCGGGTTCGCCGGTGAACACCTGCATGTCGATCAAGCCTGGCGCCAGGACATGGCCCTTGCAGTCGATGACCTCGGCGCCTTCCGGCGCGCTGCGGCGCAGGTGTCCGCCGACGTCCGCAATTTCGCCGTCGGCGACCAGCAGGCCGCCGGGCTCGTCCCGGTTCGATGCCGGATCAATCAGGCGCGCGTTGATGAAAACCGTGCGCCGGGTCGTGGCTGCGATCTTTGAATTGGGAGAGCGCATCGGCCGGCTCATCGGTTGGGAAGATTGCGGGCCAGCGCCTCGAGCACGGCCATCCGCACCGCCACACCCATCTCGACCTGCTCCCGTATGAGACTGCGGGAGTGGTCGGCAATGGTCGAGGCGATCTCGACGCCGCGGTTCATCGGGCCGGGATGCATGATGAGAGCGTCGGGCTTGGCGCGTGCCAGCTTCTCGTGGTCGAGGCCGAAGAAGTGGAAATACTCGCGGCTCGACGGCACCAGCGAGCCGTGCATGCGCTCCCGCTGCAACCGCAGCATCATCACGATGTCCGCGCTCTCGAGGCCCTTCCACATGTCCGTGAACACCTCCGCGCCGAAACGCTCCGGCTCGGCCGGCAGCAATGTGGAGGGCGCGATCAGCCGCACGCGCGCGCCCATCGTGTTCAGCACGTTGATGTTGGAGCGCGCCACCCTGCTGTGGAGAATGTCGCCGCAGATGGCGACCGTCAGCCCGGCGATCCTCCCCTTGGCCCGGCGGATGGTGAGCGCATCGAGCAGGGCCTGAGTCGGGTGCTGGTGGGCGCCGTCGCCCGCGTTGATGACCGAGCAGTCGACCTTCTGTGCCAGCAGCTCGACGGCACCGGCCGCGTAGTGGCGCACGGTGATGATGTCGGGCCGCATGGCATTGAGCGTCATGGCCGTGTCGATCAGCGTCTCGCCCTTCTGCACGGAGGAGGTGGAGACATTCATGTTCATGACATCGGCGCCCAGCCGTTTGCCCGCGAGCTCGAAGGAACTCTGCGTGCGCGTCGAGGCCTCGAAGAACAGGTTGATGAGGGTTCGGCCCCTCAGCACGTCCCGCTTCTTGTTCACCTGACGATTGATCTCGGCAGCCTTGTCGGCGATGTCGAGAAGGGCGGTTATCTCCGCCGCCGTCAGGGTCTCACAGGTCAAAAGATGGCGGTGTGGGAAGGAGGCAGCTTCAGCGATGGGGGCGGTGCTGGGCATCAAGGCCGGTTCTATAGGAGCAGTTCGGGAGCCCGGCAAGCGGATTGGTGCGGCTGTCGACAGGGGAACATGGCCGCAAAGGACCGGTTCCGGCGTTTGGGATGCGGGCGACCGGGGCCGCCACCGGTCTGGCCGGGTCAGTTAGAAGTTGCGAAATGTTGGGCGCGGAAAAACCGAGCTGATGCGCTTGCCCGATCGGCTCGAAGCTGGAAAACTGCCACTCCCTCAATTCTGGAGTTCATCTCCCAATATGCCGCCCGTTTTGACACCGCTTCTGGTGGTGCTGGTGCCGCTTGTCGGCATGTCTGCGCTGCACCTGTTTCTCCCGGTCGTCGCCCCGGAGATGATGGCTGCGGCCGGAGTCGATCCGACGGCTTACGGCTGGATCGCGGGGGCGGCAGGCACCGGCTCCATTTGGCTCTATATGTCGAACCACGGCAACACGCCGGCCCTCGGGCCGGTGCGAACGCTGAGGATCGGGATCCTGATCGGGCTTTCCGGTGCGGCACTCGCGATGACGGCTAATCTGCCGCTGATGGTGATCGGCGCCGTCTTGCTCGGCTTCGGCTACTCGACCTCGACGCCCGCCGGGAGCCAGATCCTCGCTGACCAGACGCCGAAGGCGAACTGGTCGATGTTGTTCTCGCTGCGCCAGGCAGGCGTTCCGATGGGCGGTGTCATCTCCGGCGGGCTCGGCGGTTTCCTGATCGCGCAGTTCGGCTGGCGGCCGGCTTTCGCGCTCATCGGGCTGATCTGCCTGACGCTCGCCCTGGTGCTTCTGTTCGTTCCCCGCGCCTACAACACGACCCGGCCGCTGAAGGCGTTCCGCCTCTCCGCAATTTTCTCGCCGTCTAATTTGCAGCGGCCGTTCCGGGCGCTGGGGCTAGCCCCGGGTCTCATCCGGCTCGCGCTCGCCTGCGCAGGCTTTGCGACGGTGCAGAGTGCATTCTTCTCGTTCTACGTCATTTATCTGCATGCCGGCCTGGGCTACGGGCTGGCGCTCTGCGGCACCCTGTTCGCCGTGCTGCAGGCGGCGAGCGTACTCGGCCGGATCGTATTGGGGTTCGTGGCTGACCGCCTCGGCTCGCCCCGTCCCGTTCTGATGGGGCTTTCGGTCTGCTCGGCGGGATCGGCCGTGCTCGTGGCGTTGCTCGGCCCGGGCCACGGCACCTTGTTCCTGGTAGGGATCTCAGCCCTGGCCGGCGCATCTGTAGCGACCTGGAATGGACTCTACCTGGCCGAAGCCGCAAGCCTCGCGCCGCCGGAATCGGTCAGCGAGGCGGTCGCCGGAACGACCTTCTTCGTATTCCTGACGTACACGGTGACACCACCGATCTTCGGTGCTCTGACAAATGTGTTCGGCTATGAGGCTGCGTTCGTC
>JAEVZQ010000397.1 GCA_023392135.1 Pseudomonadota bacterium
TCCTCGAGCGCTACGGCATGACCGAAGCCGGCATGATCACATCGAATCCCTACAGCGCCGGCGAGCGGATCGCAGGGACCGTCGGCTATGCGCTGCCCGGCATCTCGGTGAGGATCGCGACTCCGGAAGGGGTGCCGGTGCCAGTCGGCGAGGTCGGCGTGCTCGAGGTCAAGGGCCCCAACGTCTTCAAGGGCTACTGGCGCAATCCGGAAAAAACCGAGGAAGAGTTCCGGCCGGATGGCTACTTCATCTCCGGCGACCTTGCGACAATGTCCGAGGACGGCCGCGTGACGATCGTCGGCCGCGCCAAGGATCTCATCATATCCGGCGGCTTCAACGTCTACCCCAAGGAGATCGAGGAGGAGCTGAATGCCCTTCCGGGCGTGGGCGAATCCGCCGTGGTCGGTGTTCCACACCCCGATTTCGGGGAAGGCGTTGTGGCAGTCCTGACCCCACAGCCCGGCGCGACACTGCCCGGCGAGGCAGAGGTGATCGCCGCGCTAGCGGACCGGCTCGCCAAGTTCAAGCTCCCGAAGCGGGTTTTCGTGGCCAACGAGCTGCCGCGCAACGCGATGGGCAAGGTGCAGAAGGCTGAGCTGCGGACTCAGTTCGCGAAGACATTCGCCGGATAATTCCAGACCAGAGCTCGGGCTGACCTGCAACGGGCAGCCCGATGCATCTGCTTCCCCCCTGATCGCGCGGAAGGAAATTTAGCGGCCGAATTCCGCGCCCCTACTCGTAGCTCCGCTCGTCAGCGATCACCTTGCCATCGTTGGGCAGGGTGCCAGGGGCCACCAGCTCGACGACACCCTTCAGTTTCGTCACGTCCAGCAGAGTCTCAGTGACGCGGGCGGCGAGTGCCGGATTCTGCGTTTTGGATTCGGCCTTCAGGATCATCGTGTCCTGCTCGTCGGTGCGGCCGACGACCAGGCGCACCCGGCCAAGCTCGGGATAGCGTTTCGCTACTGTCGCCACCTGACCCGGATGCACGAACATGCCCTTGACCTTGGTGGTCTGATCGGCACGGCCCAGCCAACCCTTGATACGCATGTTGGTTCGGCCGCAAGAGCTCGCACCCTCCATGACTGCGGAGAGGTCACCCGTTGCCAGGCGGATCATCGGGTAGTCGCGATTGAACGAGGTCACGACGACTTCACCGACTTCGCCAGGTGGCAGCGGATCGCCCGTTCCCGGCTGCACGATTTCGACGATCACGCCCTCGTCCACGATCATGCCGTCGAGCGCGGAGCTCTCGTACGCGATGACGCCGACATCTGCCGTTGCGTAGGTTTGTAAGACGGCGATGCCGCGATCCCTGTATTCCTGCCTGAGAGAGGGAAACAGCGCGCCGCCCGACACCACAGCGCGCTTGAATGACCTGATCTCCCGCCCGGCTTCCCTTGCTTTGTCGAGGAGGATCTTCAGGTAGTCCGGCACACCGATGTAAGCGGTCGGGCTCAGCCGGGCGATTGCCTCGAGCTGCTGCTCCGTGTTGCCGGGACCTGCCGCTATCACCGTGCAGCCGAGCGCGCGCGCGCCGGCATCCATGATCCAGGCGCCCGGCGTCAGATGGTACGAGAACGTGTTGTGGACGATATCACCCTTACGGAAGCCCGCAGCAAAGAGAGCCCGCGCCGAACGCCACCAGTCCGCTCCGAAGCCCTCCGGTTCCAGTATCGGGCCGGGGGACATGTAGATGCGGGCCATCTCCGGAGGACCCGCAGTGGCGAAGCCTCCAAACGGCAGTTGCGCAACCTGCAGCTCGGGAAGCGATGACTTGAGCAGGATCGGGAGCCTGGCCAGCGCTTCCCGGCTGGTGACGGCTGCCGGATCGAGATCGCCCAGCTGTCGCGCCCAGCCGGGCGCAAGCTCCTTGGCGCGTTGGATGAGGCCCGGCAGCAGGTTGAACAATGCGATCTCCCGCTGCTCGGGGTCGCGGGTTTCGAGCTGATCGAAATGAACAGACGTCATGATCTCCTCGAAGTGTGGGAATCAGCGGCTGGTCGGATTATCCCACCTGTCGGTGCTAAAACCTACTGCGCCGGATCACCAGCCCGCCTCTCGTAGGGCACGACAGCGGCGGCCAATTGGCGCGGTGCCCAAAACGCCCTTCGCGGACACGGGCGGGGAGCGTGCTCAGGCCAGCCAGCGCTTCCGCCGCTTGTAGGACTTCGATTCGCGGAAGCTCCTCCGATGTCCGCCACCCACGCCGAGATAGAACTCCTTCACATCCTCGTTCTCGCGCAGCTCCTGAGCCGCGCCATCGAGGACAACGCGGCCATTCTCCAGGATGTAACCATACGTGGCGTACTTCAGGGCGATATTCGTGTTCTGCTCCGCCAGCAGGAAGCTGACGCCTTCCCGTTCGTTCAGATTGTGAACGATCCCGAAGATCTCCTCCACGATCTGGGGCGCGAGACCCATCGATGGCTCATCGAGCAGAATCATCCTGGGCCGAGACATCAGGGCCCGGCCGATGGCTGTCATCTGCTGCTCGCCGCCGGAAGTGTAGCCGGCGAGACTGCTGCGGCGCTCCTTCAGCCGCGGAAAGTAGCTATAGACTTTCTCGAGGTCCTGCTGAATGGCACCGCCACCGTCGCGGCGGGTGAAAGCGCCCGTCAGCAGGTTTTCCTCGACACTCAGATGGCCGAAGCAGTGCCGGCCTTCCATGACCTGGATACAGCCGCGCCGGACCAGATCGTTGGGGGTCAGCCCGTCGACCCGCTCGCGGCTGAACTCAATCGTGCCCTTGGTGACTTCGCCCCGCTCCGACCGAATGAGGTTCGAAATCGCCTTGAGCGTGGTTGACTTGCCAGCACCGTTTGCGCCGAGCAATGCCACGACCCCGCCATCTGGCACCTTCAGGGACACGCCCTTCAGCACGAGGATGACGTGGTCGTAGATCACCTCGATGTTGTTGACCGATAGGATGGGGCTAGCCGGAGCGCTAGAGGTCACAGGCTCAATCCTGAATTGGCGAATAGCGCGTAGCGAAATAGCAATACGAGGAAGATCCACTGCACCCTATTGGCTACTCGCCCTTCGCTATTCGCTCACGTCTCATTCCACTTTGGAGCAATCGCGCGGCGTGATGTTCTTCTCCTTGGCGTAGGCTGCTGCCGTTTCCTTCACCATCGGCAGAAGGATGGAGTCGTCGCCCTCGTACCAATCGGAGATGATGTTCCATTTCTTGCCATCCCACTGATGGATCCGCGCGAGTCGGGCGCCTTCATGATCCTCACACGAGAACTTCAATGGCCGGATCATGCCTTCGAAGCCGAGCTCCTTGATGCGCTCTTCCGTCAAGTTCAGGTTCTCGAATCCCCACCGGATCTGCTCGCCAGTGAGCGGCTTCTTACCGAACTTCTCCTGCGCCGTGCGGATCGCCTCCACGCCGATCATGGAATTGATCAAGCCGCGGTTATAGAGGACATGGCCGATATCGCCGGGCTCCGCCGCGCCAATCTTCTTGGTGTAGACGTATTTTTCGACCTCGGCATGCACCGGGAATTTGCCGGAGCCGTGCTGCAGCATCAGCGCCTTGTACCCTGCCGCCTGAGCACCAGCGGGGGTGACATCGGGCTCCGCACCCGACCACCATCCGCCGATGATCTTGTCGCGCGGATAGGCAACAGCCGCGGCTTCCTTGATGGCCGTGGAATTCATCACGCCCCAGCCCCAAAGCAGAACGTAATCGGGCCGGTTCTGCCGAACCTGCAGCCACTGCGACTTCTGCTCGACACCAGGGTGCGTGACCGGGATCAGCAGGAGCTGGAAGCCATTCAACTCCGAGCGCTTCTGCAACAGCGGAATCGGCTCCTTGCCGTAGGGGCTATCATGATAGACGAGCGCGATCTTCTTGCCCTTGAGCTTGTCCATGCCGCCGAGCTCTTTGGCGATATGCTGAATGGCGACGTCCGCCGCCGTCCAATACGTGCCGAGCGCTATGAAATTCCACGTGAACACCGAGCCGTCGCGGCTATCCGAGCGGCCATAGCCGCCGGTCAGCAATGGGATTTTGTCGCCCGGTGCCTTCTCGGTGAGCGCGAAGGTAATGCCGGTCGAAAGCGGGGAGAAATAGCCGGCGCCGGTCGGGCCTTTGCCCTTGAGACGCTCATAACACTCGACGCCTTTGTCAGTCGCATAACCTGTTTCGCATTCCTCGAAAGCGATCTTGACGCCGTTTATGCCGCCGTCACGTTCATTGACGAGGTTCCAGTAGTCCGCAACGCCATTGGCGAAGGGAATGCCGTTCGGCGCATACGGGCCGGTCCGGTAGACGAGCGCCGGCAGGAACTGCTCGTTCTGTGCCTGTGCCGGCATGGCCGTAGCCAAGCCGGCAAATGCCGCGGCGACCGCCAGACCCCAACTCTTGCGAGCCATTCTTCTCATCCTCCTTGGTTTTACCCGGACCAGCCGGGCTCCTCGCGCGAGCCTTGTTCTCGTTCCAGGCATTGGGCCCACCGCTCCGCATTGCGGGCCCGGCCTCTCCTCCTCGACCGCTGCCTAGTAAGGAAACGGCCAGAGCCTCAGCTTCTCCTTCGCAATTGCCCAAAGGCGCGCGAACCCGTGCGGCTCGACGATCAGCAGAAAACAGATCAGGGACCCTGTGATAATGAACACGAGAAGCGAAACCGTCTCGACTGACACCGGTATGCCGAGCGCATGCGGCACCTGGTCGAGGAAGATGGGCAGAATAAGAATGAAAGCCGCGCCGAGAAAGCTCCCCAGAATCGAACCCAGTCCGCCGATGATCACCATGAACAGGAGCTGGAACGAGCGATCGATATTGAACGTCAGTGGCTCCCACGAGCCCAGGTGCACGAAAGCCCAGAGCGCGCCGGCAACACCGATGATGAACGACGAAATCGCAAAGGCCGATAGCTTTGCATAGAGCGGTCGAATGCCCATCAGCTCTGCCGCGATATCCATGTCGCGGATGGCCATCCATTGCCGACCGATATTCCCGCGCGTCAGATTCTTGGCAATGATCGCAAAGGCGGTAACAAACGATAGGGCCAGAATGTAGCGCTCTGCCGGCGTGTTCACGACCCAGCCGAAGAAATTGAGTGCCGGAGCACTCAAGGAGCCCGATGGCGTGTAATTGGTGAACCACTGCACACGCAGAAACAGCCAATCGAAAA
>JAEVZQ010000412.1 GCA_023392135.1 Pseudomonadota bacterium
GTCGGCAGCGTCAGTTGTGTATAAGAGACTGGTTCCTGGCAGAGCTGGGGCGCTGATGTTTGATACGGCTCCGGCCGGATGCGACGGAGCCGACCCGCCGAGGATAGCTGCTTTTCTGATGAAGCTCATTACGAGCCGCTGCGCATGAGCTGTGGCTCTTTCCCGCTATGAAGGTCACGATGTTAGAGCGTTTGATCGGCTGGATCGACACTGCAGTTGCGGCAATCGGCAAAGGCGCCTCTTTCCTCACGCTCCTCATGACCGCGCTGATTGTCATCGAGATGGTTTCGAGGAGCTTTTTCGGCACCTCCTGGGGATGGGTTTACGATCTCAGCGGCTGGCTTCTCGCCGCGTATATCTTTCTGGGCGGCGCCTGGACTCTACAACGCGGCCAGTTCGTACGGGTCGATATTCTGTTCACGCGTTTTTCGCCTCGCATGAGGGCTCTCATTGACCTTGTCGCCGGAACGGCACTGTTTGTCCTGTTCGCCGGTGCGCTGCTGTGGCTGGGTACGCGCTTTGCGTGGCAGTCGCTCATGATGAACGAGGTCTCCGCGACAGGTGCATGGGATGCACCGGTTTACATAGCCAAGGCGCTCCTGCCGATTGGTGTCGTCCTGCTTTGCCTGGCCTGGCTGTCACATATCCTGAAGCTCTGGCGAAACGGACTGCGGAGTCCCGAGTAGCCATGGATCCCCTGCTCGTAACAGCAATCCTCTTTGGCAGCATGTTCCTGTGCCTCGCGATCGGCGTGCCGATTGCGATCGCTCTCGGCGGTTTGACTGTAGCGATGATCTACGGCTTCTGGAGCCCGAACGCGCTGACGATGCTGCCAATCAAAGCGTTCTCTAGCGCATCGAGCTTTGAGTTCCTCGGCATTCCGCTTTTCATTTTCATGGCAGCGATGCTGCAGCGCTCGAAAATCGCGGAAGACCTCTACGATTCCATGTATCGCTTTTTCGGCGGATTGCGTGGAGGCCTTGCCATAGGAACCGTCGCGATTTGCACGATTTTCGCGGCCATGGCTGGAATATCGGGTGCGGCGACCATCTCAATGGGCATGCTGGCAATTCCAGCCATGCTGGCGCGGAACTATCAGAAGGGCATCGCGCTCGGCTGCGTTGCGGCTGGAGGCTCGCTCGGCATTCTCATCCCGCCGAGCGTAACCATGATCATCTATGGCCTGATTTCTAATACATCCGTGGGCAAGCTCTACGCTGGCGGAGTTCTGCCCGGTCTTTTGATCGCATTGCTGTTCTGCGTATATATCTATGTGCGTGGCGCGATTAATCCAGAACTAGTGGGCAGCACGCTGGAGCGGTTCACTTGGCGAGAGAAGCTCGCTGCCGTAAAGGGGCTCATTCTCCCTGTTCTACTTGTCGTTGCTGTCTTGGGCTCGATGCTCGGTGGCTACGCGAGCGTCTCGGAGGCGGCTGCCGTAGGGGCGTTCGGCGCACTCATCGCCGCTGCCGTACGGCGCCAGCTCAAATGGACCGTGGTGCAGGAAGCCTGTGAGGAAACGATCCTTCTGAGCTGTCTGATCTTCTGGATCATTATCGGCGCTTCGGCGCTGTCGACGTTCTACACGGCCATGGGCGCGACCCGGCTCATTGAGAGCATGATACTCGGGCTCGATGTGAATCGGTACGTCATTCTTGCTGGCATGCAGCTCATCCTTCTGCTGCTCGGGATGGTGCTGGATACGGTCGGCATTATCATGATCACCGTTCCCGTCTTTGTGCCCATCATCCTGAAGCTGGGATTTGATCCCGTCTGGTTCGGGATTCTCTTCATCGTCAATATGGAGATTGGCTTCCTGACACCACCGTTTGGATACAACCTTTTTTACCTGAAAGGGGTCGTCCCTCCGAGCGTAACGCTTGGCGACATCTACCGGTCGGTCACGCCATTCATCCTGTTGATGATTGCCGCAATCGGAATATGCATGCTCTTCCCAGAGATTGTGCTGGTGCTGCCGAATGCGTTGTTCTGACAGCAGGATTACTTCTCCAGTGCCTGCAGAGCGCGCGCAAACTGGTCAGCGGCCTCTTTGAGGCCTGAAATGTAGAACTCAAGGGGGTTCTGGAGCAGGCGGCTGGAGGGGCCGGTTACTCCGACACTGAACAAAACGCCCGCATTGGGCAGTAGGACCGGCACGGCATAGGCCATGACGTTCTCCTCGATCTCCCGGTCGCAAATGGCATACCCACGTGCGCGCGTTTCTTCCAATTCGGCGAGGTAGGCCGAAATGTCAGTTTTGGTGAACGGTGTCAGACGAGGCAGCGGATCGCGGATATAGCGCGTGACTGCCTTCTTCGGTTGATGCGCAAGGATCGCCTTCGCCGAAGCAGCCGCATGCGCTGGGAGGTCGGAACCTGGGTAGACGTGCAGTCGATAGCCCTGATCTGGCGTGGCACGGGCGACAGTCCGCACGTCGGTCCGCCCGAGGCGCACGACATAGCAGGTTTCTTTCAGGCGAATGGCAGCGGAATCGCAGACGATTTGTGCGTAAGCGGTCAATGCATCCCGGTCGAACCCGAGGTAAAGGATACGCCATAGGCGCGGTCCAACACGAAACCGCCTCTGCCGCTGATCTTCGGCGACGAGGGCGCCTGAGTCGAGCAGCACACGTGTCAGCCGATGGACCGTCGGTTTTGGCAGGTCGATAATCTTCGCAATGTCGGTCATCGTCAGGCCGTCGTGGGCCGCGGCGACGATTTCGAGAATGCTCAAATAGCGTTCGAACGGACCTTTTCGGTCGTCGTCACGCCAGACCTCTTTGGAGTGCTCCATTTCCACTCTCGTGCTCATGATGCTGTTGGCCAAGCTGGTTGACAATGGCCCGGGCTCCGCGTGTATTATCGAAAAACAGAATATAGTTTCGTTTTTCGAAACTCAAGCCCTGTTTGGGGATCGAGCGGATACTGCGGGCCTTGGAGGCGAGCGTGAGCACCATCAGCATTGGCGTCGATGTCGGAGGGACGTTTACTGACTTCCTCATGATCGACACGGCACGTCGCGAATACCGGGTCGCCAAGGTCCCGACCGCCATTGATGATCGCGCCCGCGGCTTTCTGCAGGGGCTGACCGAGCTCGATGTCGACCCGAAGACGATCGACTGGCTCGTCCATGGCACGACTGTCGGCACGAACGCCATCCTCGAGCGGAAAGGGGCCCGCTGCGGGCTGATTACGACACGCGGATTCCGGGATGCGCTCGAGCTGGGGCGTCGCACAAGGCCCTATGCCTACGGTCTGTCCGGGACATTCGAGCCGCTCATCCCCCGCGAGGCGCGCCTTGAGGTCCGTGAGCGTCTGGACGCGGCCGGCCGGGTGATCGAGCCTTTGGGCGAGGATGACGTCCGCGCGGCCGTTCAGAAGCTCCTGGAAATGGAAGTCGAATCCGTCGTGATCCATTTCCTGCATTCCTATGCCAACGACGAGCACGAAAAGCGCTGCGCTGAAATCGTGCGGAGCTTGTGGCCAAACGCAAATGTCATAGCTGGGCATGAGATCATCCGCGAAATGCGGGAATTCGAGCGGGGATCGACCGCGGCGATTCACGGATCGATCAGGCCAATTGTGGCGCGATATATTGAAAGCGTCGCGAGCCAGCTCTCCGATAAGGGCTTCCGGAAAGAATTGCTCGTCATGCAGGCGAATGGCGGGATGATGGCTGCCTCCGTTGTGGGCGAGCATGCAGTCCATACGGTAATGTCGGGCCCTGCCGGCGGCGTGCTGGCGGCCGCTGCCATCGCCAAAGCTTCCGGATTCAGGAACATCATCACTGGCGATATGGGCGGCACCAGCTATGACGTGGCAG
>JAEVZQ010000166.1 GCA_023392135.1 Pseudomonadota bacterium
ACCTGGCTCAGCAGATCAATGCGCCCGTCTCCATTGCGCAGATTGCCATTGGCGGCGTCATCTTCCTGATCGTGCTGGTCATCGTTCACCTGATCACGGCGCGCATCTCCGACACGATTCTCGACAGCCGCGTGGGCATGATCGACCGCATCCTGGGCTTCGCGTTCGGCGCGGTGCGCGGGTTCATACTCGTCGTGATCCCGTTCATGTTCTACGAGTCGTTCGTGCCCGACCCACAACAGCAGGTGCCGTGGGTGCGCGAAGCCAAGTCGCTGCCGATGATCCGCAGCACGGGTGAAACCTTCAGGATCGTCCTGACCCAATATCTGCCGTCGTCATTGACGGAGCCGAGTGGTTTCGATCAGCAGGGCGCGACGACTTCTCCCAACTTTCAGGATGTCGCGGTGTTGTATCCGGCTGAATTTCATATATCAGTCACGCAGCCCGGGAGCCCTGCCGGTCGTGTCTGACGCGGCAAGGCGCTTGGAGTAGCGTCGAACCTCTCATCGTCGGGACAGATCGGAGACTCTGATGGCGGGCAAAGCGGATTTCGATCTGGAGCTCGATGATCCCCACTGGCTGCGCTATGGCGATGACCGGCTGCGTGAGGAATGCGGCGTCTTCGGCGTTATCGGTCATGACGATGCGGCAGCGCTGACGGCGCTCGGCCTGCACGCCCTGCAGCACCGCGGCCAGGAGGCAGCGGGCATCGTCACCTTCGACGGCAAGCAGTTTCACTCCGAGCGCCGGCTCGGGCTCGTCGGCGACAACTTCAATAAGATCGACGTCATCAAACGGCTGGGCGGCCACATGGCTGTCGGGCACGTCCGCTATTCGACGACGGGCGAGACGATCCTCCGCAACGTCCAACCTTTGTTTGCCGATCTGGAGTCCGGCGGCTTCGCTGTCGGCCACAACGGCAATCTCACCAACGCCCTGACGATGCGCCGCGAGCTAGTCCAGTCCGGCGCCATCTTCCAGTCGACCTCCGATACAGAGGTGATCCTCCACCTCCTCGCCCGATCGCAGAAGCGCCGCATCGTCGAGCGCCTGATCGACGCGCTTCGGCAGCTCGAAGGTGCGTACGCGTTCGTCTGCCTGACCAACGACATGCTGATCGGCGCGCGTGATCCTGTCGGCATCCGCCCGCTGGTGATCGGCCGGATCGGCTCCGCCTATGTGCTCGCCTCCGAGACCTGCGCGCTCGACATCGTCGGTGCGGAATTCGTGCGCGAGGTGGAGAACGGCGAGGTGGTGGTGATCACCGCCGAGCGCGGGCTGGAGAGCCATCGCCCCTTCCCGATGCGCCCTGCCCGGCCCTGCATCTTCGAGTACATCTACTTCGCCCGCCCCGATTCCGTCGTTGGCGGGCGTAATGTTTATGAGGTCCGGAAACGTATGGGGGGCGAGCTGGCGCAGGAAGCGCCGGCGACCGCTGATGTCGTGGTGCCGGTCCCCGACTCGGGCGTGCCCGCCGCCATCGGATATGCACAGGCCTCGTCGCTGCCATTCGAGCTCGGAATCATCCGCAATCACTACGTCGGCCGCACCTTCATCGAGCCTGAGCAGCGCATCCGCCAGCTCGGCGTGAAGCTGAAGCATTCCGCCAACTCGGCCGCCATACGGGGCAAACGCATCGTGCTGATCGACGACAGCGTCGTGCGCGGTACGACCTCGAAGAAGATCGTGACCATGATGCGGGAGGCTGGAGCGCGCGAGGTTCACATGCGCATCGCCTGCCCGGAGATCAGATTCGGGGACTACTACGGCATCGATACACCGACACGGAAAGAGCTGCTGGCGGCCTCCATGTCGGTCGAGGAGATGCAGGCATTCATGGGTGCCGATTCGCTGCAGTTCCTGTCAGTGGACGGGCTCTACCGTGCCATGGGCTTCGATGGACGGGACGGCTTCAACCCGCAGTTCAGCGACCACTGCTTCACTGGCGAATACCCGACCGATCTGACCGATCTGAACGGTGGCTCGGCACCGCGGCAGCTCTCGCTCCTCGCCGAAGCCCGCTGAAGGTTCGGCCTGACCATCACCAGGCTTGCGTCATCCGTTCCAGGTATGATCTGCTCCTGAAACGGATAAGCTGCGCGTTGAAAATGCGCGCCCATCGGTCCGATTGGGGAGACTTGCCCATGATCGCTAAGCGATTGATTGCCGCGACCATGTTTGCGTCCGTCCTGGGCGGTGCCGCTGGCCAAAGTCTGGCCGGGCGCATCAATACGGACGAGGAGGGCGCAACCCATAACGCCCGTTTCTGCCCGGTTCTCGCCGATCAGCTCTCCCGGTCCGATTTCCAATATTCTTGCGAGCCCTCCTCCGGAACCGCAGAGAACATTCGCCGGGTCATGGCCAACCCCTCGGAGCTGGGATATGGCCAGCTCGACGTATTCGCCAGCAAACTGGCCAATGCCGAGGATGCGAGCGCCCTCGTCGCCGTTCGCACGGACGACGTGCGCCAGTGCTTGTTCGCCGTCTCCAAGCGGCGCGATCTGCAGAGCTTCGGTGATCTCTCCGGGCGCTCGGGCGAACTTGGCTTCCATCTCCCGCCGCAGCAGTCCGCCAGCGCCGAGACGTTCGGCATTCTCCAGCAGATCGACTCGGCCGGCCTTGGCAACGCTGCCAGCGTGAAGAACGACGCCAGCCCCGACGACGCCATCCGCAGCGCTCTTTCGGAAGACAACGGAGTTGCTTTTTTCGTTGAGTTTCCGGACCCCGACGCACCCCGGTTCCAGCTGGTCCGGGAGCTCGGCGGCCATTACGTGCCGATCATCGACCGGGAGATCCTGCGCCAGCAGTTCAGTGGCCAGAAGATCTATTTCGCGCAGGAGACCCAGGTCGCGAATGCGGACTGGCTCACCACGGGGCGGAAGGTCGACACGGCCTGCACGCCCGTCGTGCTCTTCACAGGCGCACCGGAGAAGATTGCAGATGCAGAAGCCCGGAAGGATCACGAGGACCTGATCGCCACTGTCCGCGCCCTGCGCACCGAGGCGTTGCTCCCGCAGGAAAGCACCGTCGCGCGCGTAATCGCCCGCACGAAGGAGCTCTCGGCCGCGAGTGCAGAGAAGCTGATGCAGGCTTCCGAGAAAGCCAAAGAGCAGGCGCAGCCTTACATCGAACGGGCGAAGGAGGCGACGGACAAGGCCGTCGAGGCCGCCAAGCCTGCCCTTGAGAAGGCCAAGGAATATGGCCTCAAGTTCTACGAAAAGGCGCGCGAGGGCCTGAAAGAGTTCATGGGAACGAAACCGGAGGACGGGGGGCAGCCTTCAGGCGACCCACCGGCGACTTCCGAGCCGCCTTCGGAGCAGCCTAAGCAGTAGGCCCGATTTGAAAGCGCTGAACTGAATACCGGAGAGCAGGCGAGCTGATGACCAAACGCCTAGAAGGCCGCATTGCGCTGATCACGGGCGCCTCACGGGGGATCGGGCGGGCCGTCGCCGTCGCCTTTGCCCGCGAGGGCGCTCACGTCGTGCTGCTCGCCCGCACCCAGGGTGCGCTCGAGGAGGTCGACGACGAGGTTCGGGAAGCTGGCGGCTCGGCGACTCTGCTCCAGCTCGATTTGCGCAACGGCGACAAGCTGGACGCGCTCGGCCCCACCCTGTTCCAGCGTTGGGGAAAGCTCGACATTCTGGTCGGCAATGCCGGTATCCTCGGGCCATTGTCGCCGCTCGGGCACATCACGGCTGACGCCTGGTCGGACGTCATCAACATAAATCTCACCGCCAACTGGCGGCTGATCCGGACCTGCGATCCACTGCTGCGCAAGTCGGATGCCGGCCGCGCCGTCTTCGTCACCTCCGGGGCGGCAACCGGTGACCACGCCTATTGGGGCCCCTACGCTGTTTCCAAAGCCGGGCTCGAGGCCCTGGTCAAGACCTACGCCCAGGAGATGGAACGCACGCCCGTACGGGCGAACCTCATCAACCCCGGCGGAACCCGAACGGCGATGCGCGCCAAGGCCTACCCCGGCGAGAACCCGGAGACGCTGCCGGCGCCCGAAGAGGTGGCTCCGCTCTTCGTCGAGCTGGCGAGCCCCGAATGCGCCCGGAACGGCGAGATCGTCAGCTTCCGGGAGTGGCGATCGGCCAAGAGCCGGGCCACCTGAGCAGCCCTGAACGACCAACCCTGCAGGCCTCTTGGTACAACACGGCAGCCCGGTGCGAACCGGCCTGCCAGAAGGGCGTTCTCCTGATCGGAAGAGCTTTCCCTGTCAGCATGAATTCATGCCGGGAGGGCTCCGAAGGAGAGCCCATCATTGCGTGCCGTTGCCATCATCAATGCCAAAGCCAGTACGGTCCTGGAATCCGGCCCGGAAATCGTCGATTCCATCGCGCGCCGTTTCCGCGAACGGGGACACGACCTCGAGCTGTCGCTCGTCGCGCCCGAGGACATCGAGGATTCGCTGAGACTCGCAGCAGCCCGCACGGATATCGACGCCATCATCGTCGGCGGAGGTGATGGATCTCAAAGCCTCGCCGCGTCGCTGCTGGCCGGCACAGGCAAGATCCTCGGCGTCCTTCCATTGGGAACCGTCAATCTGCTCGCCCGCGACCTCGAGGTCCCGTTCGATTTGCTTTCGGCGGTCGATGCGCTGGCCGAGGCGAGCGTCGAGACCATCGATCTCGGCGAGGTGAACGGGCGCATCTTCCATTCCCTGGCCGGCCTGGGATTTCTTGCCCGAATGGCGCGCGAGCGGCAGCGGGCGCGCGCTGACATTCCCTTCGCGCGCTGGCTCGCTTTCCTGCTGGCGCTGGTTCGGGCGATTGCGCGCGTCGATCGCATGGCCCTGTCGATCGAAACGGAAAGCGGCAAGCTCGTCCGCCGATCTTCGGCCGTGCTCGTGACCAACAACATCTATCGCGAGTCGGAGTGGACGCGGCCCCGCATGAGCGACGGCCTGCTCGAGGTTCATATCGTGAAGGGATGGACGCGGCTGCCGCTGGTCAAAGCCGGGTTCGACATGATGCTCGGGCGCTGGCGCCGGACGGGCCGGATCGAATCCATTCTGGCGCGCCAGATCGAGATCAATACACGTAGCCGGCGCATCCCCCTCTCCGTCGACGGAGAGGTCGTCGACGAACGGGCACCTCTACGCTTCAGCGTCCAGCGCGGGGCGCTCAAGGTCCTGCGGCCCGCCTGCGCGACACCCGAATCCAAAAGGCCCCCTGCCGCCTGCACCCCACTGGCCGGCTCGCGCCAGCACGGAAGCAGTTGCCACGGCTGCATGGTCGTGTGAACATCGTTCAGCGAAGACGTAACCGCACGCACGCGCCGGGGGGCAGGACGCGGTGAGCGCCGGATCAGGGGTGTTGCGGACAGCACCGCAGCCCACGAACAATCGAACGCGGGCGTGGGCTGTCATCCCTATGCTGATCCCACTCTTTGGGGCGTGCTCGGAGGGCGTCGGATTGGACAGCGGCTTGATCCAGGCCAGCATGTGGACCGCTGAAACTCGCCCCGATACGAGCGCCGTTCAGCCGATCCGCGCTTTCGTATTGCGGCACACGCCGAACAAGCAGATCGATCCGCGCACAGGAACTCCCAACACAAAGATCGGCCGGACGCCGGGATCGGCCTGCGAGGTCATCCGCTTCCTGACGGCGCTCGCCCGCACCGATCCATTCGATACGGAAGCACGCGCCAAGGCCGAAGAGCTGGCCCACTGGGTCATCAGCCTGCAGGACACCCGGTCCGGCAGTCCAACATACGGCGGCGTGCCATCGACGCCCGACCTGCCCGCGCCGGCCAACCGGTACTACTATGCAATCGATGCCGGGTTCTGCGGCGACGCGCTGCTCGGCCTTTTTGATCTGACAAAGGACGAGCGCTATCGCCGATCCGGCCTGCGGTTCGCGGAATTTCTGGTCCACATGCAGGGCGGGCCGGGCCGGCCTTATCCACGACCTCCCAACGCACCGGACGGCTTCTGCGAGTTCGTCGTGAACAACGGCCCCACGCCCGCCTGGAACTGCGACCGGCACGTGAAGGCGCTCGTCGCATTGCCGGTCCTGCGGCGCGCGGCGACGCTTTCCGGCATGCCGCAATACGAAGCTGCCGCGCGATCCGCGCGCGAGTTCCTTGTGGAAGGACTGGCTGGTGCGTGGGAGTACGCCGAGGCCGCGGCGCTGGCTCAGTGCCGCGAGCGCGCGTGCCCCCAGGCCTGGCGTCGCATCAAGGGTCCCAGGGGCGAGCCTAATTACTTCGTCTACGGAGATACGCTGGCCTATGCGCTGCGCGGGCTGTTCGAGTCCGAGGGGCCCTCCCCTGCCGTGCGCGCCCTTTACGACCAATTCGCAGATTACAGGGGCAAGGATGCCAGGACGCGCAAGTATGATGGGCGGATCGCGTTTGCAGGCTACATGCAGCCGGCCACCGCTTCGCCTGATGCCTTCAGCGCCTATTACGACCTCGTGACGCTTGGGATACTGCACAGTGTGCGGCGCGAGGTCCGCCCCGATCACTATGCCGTTGCTGATAGAGTGCTGCGCACGCAGGTTGCTTCTGCCGCGCAGCTCTCGTGGAAACTGGAGTTCGACCTGAGCCTCCCGAGAGGCGAGTTCGTGGATCTGACCACACTCGCAAATCTCGGCGAGGCCCTGGTTGGGCCGGCGGCCGGCCGGCGCTGATCCCCCGGTCGCCAGCTCTTTGCTTCACACGTACTGACCGCCGCTTGCCAGTACGCCCGCGCTGTCGCCGGGGAAGTAATCCGGCCCGGACGCATTGGCGTTGATCACGCCGTTGAGCATGGCCTGATAGCGCGGCCCAGCGGCACTGCCGGACCAGGTCATGCCGTAGGACGTCACCAGCCCGGTCGATTGCGCGTAGGCGAAGCCGAACGGAAACGCAGGGCTACCGCTGATCGTAGCGGTGCCGAGGGCGTAGAAGATATGCCCGCCCGCGTCGGCGTAAAGGTGATGCGGCGCGGCGCCCTCGATGACAATGTCACCCCCAAGCATCTCGACAAATCCGCCGTTGTCGGCGCCGACATGCCGGAAACTGCACCCGCCAAACGCAACTTTTCCGGTCAGAAACACGGCAGCGCCGAACCGTGCCCACACGCCGACGTCGCCGC
>JAEVZQ010000440.1 GCA_023392135.1 Pseudomonadota bacterium
CATTTACGCCATCGGCGACGTGATCGCCGGGCCGATGCTGGCGCACAAGGCCGAAGAGGAAGGCGTCGCGGTCGCCGAACTGCTCGGGGGCCAGGCGGGACATGTGAACTACGGGGCGATTCCGAACGTCATCTATACCTTCCCTGAGGTCGCCACCGTCGGCCGCTCCGAAGAGGAGCTGAAGGAAGCGGGTATCTCCTATAAGGCCGGCAAGTTCCCCTACACCGCCAACGGCCGCGCGAAGGTGAACAAGACCACGGACGGGCTTGTGAAGGTGCTGGCCGACGCCGAGACCGACCGCGTCCTTGGTGTGCACATCATCGGCCCGAATGCGGGCGAGCTGATTGCGGAAGCTGTCGTCATCATGGAATTCGGCGGCTCGGCAGAAGACTTGGCCCGCACCTGCCACGCACATCCAACACTGTCAGAAGCGGTGAAGGAAGCCGCGCTGGCTGTCGACAAGCGCGCCATTCATATGTGATCGCGCCGGATCAGCCGCGCGCTCGCGGATGGGCGGCGTCATAGACGGCAAGCAGCCGCTCCCGATCGACCTCGGTATAGATTTGCGTGGTCGACAACGAGGCGTGTCCCAGGAGCTCCTGGATTTGCCTCAAGTCCGCTCCGGCCGAGAGAAGATGCGTTGCGAACGAGTGGCGCAACGCATGCGGCGTCGCCGTCTCGGGCAATCCAAGTGCTGCACGCGCCCGTACGATCGCGAGCTGGATGATCCGCGGTGATAACGGGCCGCCCTTGCCCCCGCGAAACAGAATATCATCCGGCTCGAGCGCGTAGGGGCATTGCCGGCGATACCGCTCCACGGCCTCGATGGTGACCGGTAGCACCGGCACCACCCGCTCCTTTCCGCCTTTACCGACGATGCGGAGCACATCGCGATCCGTACTGGGAGCTTCGCAGACTTTCAGTCCCAGCGCCTCGGAGATGCGCAGGCCCGATCCATAGAGCAGCAGCAGCACGGCCGTATCCCGCGTTACGATCCAGTCAGGCTCCGCTTCCATCCCGCCTTCGACGAGGGCGGCGGCCTTGGGAACAGTCAGCGGCTTCGGCACGCCGTGAGGCACCTTCGGACGTGTGACGGAGAGCACTACCCTGCTCCTCCCGATTTGTTCGCCCTCCAGCCAACGGAAGAAAGACCTCAATGCCGAGAGTGAACGGGCCAGAGAGCGGTTCGATGCTTGCTGGCGCCTGCGGCTCGCGAGAAATCCGCGAAAAGTTCGCGGCTCCAGGTTGTCGAGATCGGCCAGCGTCGGCTGTCGCCCGAGTTGCGTCTGCCAATAGCTGAGGAACTGCCGCAGATCCCGCCCGTAGGCGTCACGCGTGAGGTCCGCATAGTTGCGCTCGCCTGCGAGATGGTTGAGCCAGTCCATGACCACACCCTGCAGTGGACGGGAGAGTTGCAACTCCCCCTGCCCTTCGGCCATGGCTCGCATGCGGCACCGCTCCGTTCGCTCGCGACGTTATTGCAGCGACTTCAGATCTCCACGGTTAACGAACTGCTAACGAAGCTCCGCTAGTGGAGCGAATTTGACATTTGATCCCCATTTGCGGCACCGCGCCGTATCAAATGTCAAATTCAGATGCTCCACCAGAGAGTCAAATGGCTGCTAGTGGTCCTTTTGATTCTGACATTTGCTCTCGAGCTTGCCGCGGCGGGATGCAAATGTCGGAATCGGACCACTAGCGGCATTTCTGCATTTCCAGACTGCACAGATTCGCACAGGTGTGCATAGACCGTTACGCCTTGGCATGACTTCGCCTTCCCGATGAGCTACTTGTCGGGAACGCGCGAGCGGCGAGCGTGCAGGTATGTCCCTTTATGAGTCATTGGAGCTTTTCACCGGAGCAGGGGTGCTCGCCCTCATGCCTGCTCTCGGCTGCCGGATTCCGCGGAGGGCTGCCCTCTCGGGCGGCGAATTCTCAGCCTTCCTGCGATCACGGGGCGAGGGCGGGCCGATCGGCGATGTGCTCGACCGGCTCGCTCACCAGATCTGGCTCAGCCAGGATACCCGCGGCATCCCGATGCACACCGCCGCGGAGCATGCCCGCAATCTCGTGCCCATCATCGACGCGTGCCGTCCAAACCCGGAGCTTGTGAAAGCTGCGATCAGTGGCCAGCACGGCTCCACGGGCACTGCTGCGAGCGAGATCGCGGCGCAGCTCATCGCACAAGGCAAGGCGCTCGGCCTGGAGGGCTTCAACAGGCTCTCAGAGGACGTCTGCAGCTTCCTGCTCGAGCAGCTCTTCCTGCAGGTTCTGGCCGATCCGAGGCTGCTCCCCGATGCCATTCCGGCAGCGAACGACTTTATCGCCGGGCTGCAGCCGGGGCCGGCGGCGGCAGAGCAACCCAGCACGCTGCTGGCCAGCGCGGAGGCGAGCCCCGAGTCGGAGCTGGCTGGCCTCAAGGAACGCTATGGGCTGTCAGATAAGGCCCTGCAGCGGTTTTCGGCAATCGCTGAGAAGCAGCGCACGCTGCCCGCCCGCGAGGCATGGCAGGTCGCCGAGCTGGCGCAGTGGCTGCAGGACACGCGACAGCAGCTCCTGCGGCCCACGAACGAGCCCGCCGAGATCCGGGCACTGAAGGCCATAGCGGCGGAGGCGCTGGTCAATGGCGATTTCGAATCCGCGATGGAGTTGCTGAAGGAGGTTCGCCGGGCCTTCCGGTCCGCTCGCCGCCGGACGGAGCAAAGGCTCAACGAGGAGCTTGAGCAGCTTCGAGCCGAGACTCACCAGGAGGCAATGGCAACCGCCGACGTCGCCGAGCTCGCCATGGCGCGCATGGATTTCCAGAGCGCCGCCGAGTTGTTCGAGGAGGCTGCCGAGAGCATTGCCCGCTCCGATCCTGCTGCCCAGCTTCGCTTCACGCTGCGCCGTGCGGACGCGCTCTATTATGGAGGGGAGGAAACCAGCAATAGCCCGCATCTGCGGCAGGCCGTGAACGTCTACGCCAAGGCGGCCGAGCTGGCGGGCTCCAACGGAGATGCCAAGGGCCTCGCGACAGCTTCGCAGGGCCTCGGCAATGCGCTGCTCGCGATCGCCGAGCACGAGCCCTCGAAGGCATTGTTCGAGCAGGCCAGCATCGCTTTCCGAACCGCGCTCGAGGTGCTCAGCCGCGAAACCGACTCGCGCATCTGGGGTCTGGCGCGTATTGGCCTTGGTAACGCGCTGGCATCGATGTGCGAGGTCGAGAATGCCTCGGCGCTGACGCTTGAGCAGGCGGCGGTCGCCTACAGGGGTGCACTCGAAGTGTTCTCCCGCGAATCCGAGCCCATGCGCTGGGCCGTCACGCGGCTCAACATGTCCACCGTTTTGATCAGGCTCGGCGAATTGAAGGACAGGCGCGAAAACTGGCTCGCCGCTGCAGCAGCCATCGTGCCGGCGCTGGAGGTCTTCGAGGCCCATGGCGCCACCGCCCAGGCCGAAGCCGCCCGCCGTGCGCTGACGATGCTGCACAACCGCTGGGATTTGCTCGAGCCGCCGACGGCGGCAGAGTGAGGGAAGTAGCGAATGGCGAATGGCGAATAGGGAGCAGATGGGCTGGTTCGGCCACATCTCTCGCCGTCAGGTCCGCGCTGCGGGGACGGTATAGGTTCGAGGCGGCCATCCACGACACCTCGCAACGAGTGCTCGCGACGCCACATCGCAGATCCCCGTCTGCGCGGGATGACGGTGGAGAGAGTTACTTCGCCCTCTCCTAAGCTATCCCTACTCCCTATTCGCTATTCGCTATTCGCCACTCACCATTCGCTACAGAATCTTCTGCCCTGTCTTCTCCCAGTCGGCCACGAACTGGGCAAGGCCGCTGTCTGTGAGCGGATGCTTCACCAGGGCATGCAGGACGGCGGGCGGTACCGTTGCGACGTCCGCGCCGATGAGCGCTGCCTGCCGGACGTGATTCACGGTGCGGATCGAGGCGGCCAGAATGTCCGTCGTGAGGTCCGAATAGTTGTCGTAGATAGCTCGGATCTCGCGGATCAGCTCCATGCCGTCGAGGCCGATATCGTCGAGACGGCCGATGAAGGGCGAGACGAACGTCGCCCCGGCCTTGGCCGCGAGCAGCGCCTGGTTCGCCGAGAAGCAGAGCGTAACGTTCACCATGTGCCCGTCCGACGTGAGTGTCCGGCAGGCCTTGAGGCCATCCCAGGTCAAGGGAACCTTGATGCAGACATTCTTTGCGATCGCCGCAAGCACACGGCCTTCCGCGACCATGCCCTCATAGTCGGTCGCAGCCACCTCGGCGCTGACGGGCCCCGGTACGATCTCACAGATCTCCCGCACCACCGACTTGAAGTCCCGCCCCACCTTTGCAACCAGCGATGGATTGGTGGTAACGCCGTCGAGCAGCCCAGTCGCCGCGAGCTCCTTGATGACGGCAACATCCGCTGTGTCGACGAAGAATTTCATAGATCAACTCCTGTTGCCCTTGGCTCGCCGCATGGCTCGACCAAAGCTTGTGTGATGAACCTAGTGGTCCGATTCCGACATTTGCATCCCCCCGCAGCAAGCTCGAGAGCAAATGTCGGAATCAGATGGACCGCTAGCAAGCATCTGATTCTAGTGGAGCATCTGAATTTGACATTTGATACGGCCCGGGCCGCAAACGGGGATCAAATGTCAAATTCGCTCCACTAGTGTCCTTTTTGGTTTCGAAGTACGCTCCAAGACCCACTTCGAGCACAGGCGAATGTCGAAACCGGGACACTAGCTGCTTTGGGTCGGTTCTAATCTGCAGTGTGCCCCTTTGACCAGCCTGCTGGAACTCAATGACGAAGCTTGCGGCGCTTTGCGTCGCCTGCCCGTCGTGATTCCCGTGGCACTGGACCAGACTTACGATTACCTCGCGCCACCGGATCTCGAAGTTGAGCCTGGGTCGTTCGTGCTGGTGCCATTCGGGCCCCAGCACCGCCTCGGTGTCGTCTGGGATCGTGCCGGCGGTCCGGAGCGGCCGGTCACCGCCTCCCGGCTGAAGCCGATTCTGGAGGTGCTCGACGCCCCGCCTCTCCCCACCTTGTCGTTGCGATTTGCCGAATGGATCGCTCGCTACACGCTGTCGCCTCTCGGCATGGT
>JAEVZQ010000442.1 GCA_023392135.1 Pseudomonadota bacterium
CAGCGATACGTCCAGCGTTTTAAAGCTGGCGATGATCGCTCTAGCGCAATTTAAAACAGAGTATCGCGACCGTAGCGCTGTCCACCAAGCTTCGAGCATGAGCCTGCGTGCCCGCGGGGCGGTATACCTTCGGCCCGGGACCGGTTCGATTAGTGTTGCGTCATGGCCACAGAAGCGCGGGAACCTGAGGTCTACACTGAAAACAACCAGGGATAGCAATACTCCGGGGATGCAACTGTTGCGGGGACTCAGTTATGAATGGTCCTGCTTCGACTCGACAACTAAGGAGGCATCGATGAAGCGCTCGTACGAGAAGCCTGTCCTGACCAAGCGGGAGCAGCTTGCGGCGGTCACGGCATCTGGCAACTTCTTCAGCCCGTTTAACTATTACGGCTACTAAGTCGCTTGCGGTATCAGTGGACTAATTTCACTGGCCGCAAGGCGTAGCAATTCGGGGCGCCCAGTTGTGTCTTTTTCAGGCGCAGTGGGCGCCCTTTTTTTAACCCGGGAGCATGGGTTGACCGCTGGCCTTCAGAGCCCCAGCCCCACATAATTCTCCGCCAGCGCCATCTGGGCGGCCCGCGAGCTTCCAAGATATCCGAACTCTGCCTCCTGCAACTTGCGGGCGAAGGCATCCGCACCGGGGAAGCGGTGCAGGAGCGACGTCATCCACCAGGAAAACCGCTCCGCCTTCCACACACGGGCCAGACAGTCGGCGGAGTAGGACGCGATCAGATCAGTTCGATCCTGCTTGTAGTGAGCGGTGAGTGCGCGGGCGAGGACGCGCACGTCGGCCGCGGCGAGGTTCAAACCCTTGGCCCCCGTCGGCGGCACGATGTGGGCGGCGTCCCCTGCAAGGAAGAGGCGGCCGAACCGCATCGGCTCGGCCACAAAACTGCGCAGCGGGGCGAGGCTCTTTTCGATCGATGGGCCTGTGGTGACGCGATCGGCCGCTTCGGGTCCGAGGCGGCCCTTGAGCTCCGTCCAGAACCGGTCGTCGGGCCAGTCTTCGAGCTGCACATCGAGCGTGCATTGGATGTAATAACGGCTGCGCGTGGGGGAGCGCATGCTTGCGAGTGCGAAACCGTCAGTGTGGCTGGCGTAGATCAGCTCCCCCGAGCACGGCGGAACCTCGGCCAGCACGCCCAGCCAGCCGAACGCGTACGCCCGCTCGTAGGTCGTGAGGACGGATGCGGGGATCATCGCGCGGCTGATACCGTGGAAGCCGTCACACCCAGCGATGAAATCGCAGCGCAGGACCTCTTGCTGCTGGTTCCGGCGAAAAGTGATTTCTGGACTGTCGGTTTCGAGACCGCTGCAACTTACGGCCTCCGCTTCATAAAGCGTTGTCCCCCCTTCAGCTTCGCGTGCCGCCATCAGGTCGCGCGTCATCTCCGTTTGGCCGTACACCACGACCGAGCTGCCCGTCAGGCCGCGAAGATCGATCCGGAGAGGCCGGCCGTCGAAGTTGATTTGAAGCCCGTGGTGGACCAGGCCCTCGCGCTGCATGCGGTCGGCGCAATCGGCTTCCTTCAGCAGCTCGACCGTGCCGCGCTCGAGCACTCCGGCACGAATGCGTCCGAGCACATGGGCCGCGCTGCGCCGTTCGAGGATGACGCTTTCGATGCCCTGTCGTGAGAGCAGCCGTGCCAACAGCAATCCGGCTGGCCCGGCGCCGATGATCCCTACCTGAGTGCGCACTCCTGCCTCGCAAAGGCTTATCGTTTTCGGTCAGAGTGGCGCGTTTTGCGGCTGGGGAAAAGGGGCTGTCGGTCCGCAGGTGGCGGGATCAGCGGCCGCGCCACACCCGCGAGCAGAGCGGGTTTGCTCCGATGTTGTAGACGAGCTCTGCCGGGTCCTCGACATCCCAGATGGCGAGATCGCACCACTTGCCGGGCTGGAGCGTCCCGATCTGCTCGAGACGACCGAGCGCCCGCGCGGCCTCGCGGGTTACACCTGCAAGGCATTCAGCCACCGTCAGCCGGAACAGCGTTGCGCCCATGTTCATCGTCAGCAGCAGCGATGTCAGGGGCGAGGTGCCCGGATTGCAATCCGTCGCCAGCGCGATCGGGACACGATAGCGGCGTAGCAGGTCGACGGGAGGCACCTTCGTCTCGCGAAGGAAATAGAAGGCGCCCGGCAGAAGCACGGCAGCCGTTCCGGAATCTGCAAGCGCCGCGGCGCCGGTTTCGTCCAGATGCTCGAGGTGGTCCGCCGAGAGGGCCCCGAAACGGGCCGCGAGCCTGGCGCCGCCGCTGTTGGACAACTGCTCCGCATGGAGCTTTACGGGAAGCCTGGCGGCGCGGGCGGCCTCGAATACCCGGGCAACATCGTCCGCTGTGAACGCGATCGTCTCACAGAAGCCGTCGACAGCTTCGGCAAGCCCCTCTGCGGCGATGGATGGGATCACCTCATTGCACACATAGTCGACGTATCCGGCTCTGTTGCCCTCGGCCCCGGGGGGCAGGGCGTGCGCTGCCAGTAGCGTGGTGACGACCTCGACAGGCCGTAGCTGGCCCAGCCGGCGCGCCGCCAAAAGCTGGCGACGTTCGGTGGCGAGATCGAGGCCATAGCCGGACTTGACCTCGACGGTCGTCAGGCCCTCCGCGATCATTGCGTCGAGCCGGGCGAGGGCGGCTCGGACCAGCTCGTCCTCGCCGGCGGCTCGGGTCGCGGCAACTGTGGCGCGGATACCGCCGCCGGCGCGGGCGATCTCCTCATAGCTCGCCCCTTCGAGGCGCATCTCGAACTCACGCGCACGATTTCCGGCGTAGACGAGATGCGTGTGGCAGTCGACCAGTCCCGGTGTGATCCAGCGGCCGGCGCAGTCTATGGTCTCGCGGGGCGCGAGCGCCCGCGGCAGCCCGGAACGAGGCCCCGCATAACAAATGCGGCCATTATGGGCCGCG
>JAEVZQ010000445.1 GCA_023392135.1 Pseudomonadota bacterium
GGGCGAGATTGCCTCGGGATTGGCGGCCAGCAGCATCTTGAAGCGCAGTACTGCGTAGAGCGCGACGTTCAGCAACAGACCAGAGAGCACGGCAGATATCGGCGTCGGGCCTTCGGCATGTGCATCCGGCAGCCACGCGTGCAGCGGCGCAAGGCCGACTTTGGTGCCGTAGCCGAGCATCAGGAAGATGAAGGCGATGTTCAGCATCTCGGGGCTGAACTCGGCCGCCTTCTCCATTAGCGACGTCCACACCATCGCGTCATGGCCGGCACCGATGACAGGCTGCGCGGTCATATAGACGAGGATCGTGCCGAACAGCGCGAGCGCGATGCCGACGCTGCCCAGGATGAAATACTTCCACGCGGCTTCGAGTGCTTCGTGCGTGCGATAGATGCCGACCATGAGCACGGTCGTCAGCGTCGCCAGCTCGACGGCGACCCACATCAGGCCGATGTTATTCGCCAGTAGCGCGAGGTTCATGGCGAACATCAGCGCCTGGTACATGGCATGATAGAAGCGGAGGTTGGCCTTGGTCAGGCGGCCGATCTCCAGCTCATGGCCGATGTAGCTCGCGCTGAACACGCTTGTCGTGAAGCCGACGAACGTGCCCAGAATGACAAAGACGATGTTGAGGTCGTCGACCAGCAGATACATGCCTGTCTCGGGCCGGACTACGAGCAGCCAGAGCGACGCCACGAACGTCAGACCCGCCGCGAGCACGTTGAGCCGCGCTGTCAGCCGGTATCCGGGCAGCAGCGCGAGCACGATGGCGGATATGCCGGGGATCAGCAGCAGAGCTGTTACTGGCTCCAGTGCGAACGTGGACACGGGCAACTCGCTCATTGGCGCTCACCCCGGAACTCGTCGAGCGCGCGAATATCGACGGTGTCGAAGCGCTCGCGAATGCGGAACAGGAACACGCCGATCACGATGAAGGCGACGATGACAGAGAAAGCCACGCTGATCTCGACGACGAGCGGCATGCCTTTAGCGCCCGTGGCTGCAAGGATCAGCCCGTTCTCGATTGAAAGCAACCCCACGACCTGGCTCACGGCATTGCGCCGTGTCACCATCATCAACAGGCCGAGCAGGACGACCGCCAGTGCGAAGGCCAGATCCTGCCGCGCCAGCGGATCGGCTGTTTCGGCGGCGCGCAGCATGACGACCATGGACAGCGCGACGAGGCCGATGCCAGCAAGCATCGTCGGGCCGATACCGCCGACCGTCTCGATCTGACGATGAATTCCGAGCTTCACCACCACGCGATGGAGCGCGACCGGAATGATGATCCCCTTGAGGACGAGAGCGATCGCGGCCGGGATGAAAAGGTGCGCCGAATCCTGCACGTAGGCCTGCCACGCGATGGACAGCGACAGCACGACGGCATGCAGTGCAAAGACGTTGATCAGCCCGAACATGCGGTCCTGGTAGAGCAGCATGAAGCTGATCAGCACCAGGCCTCCGGCCAGCAGGTGGGCAACGTCGAGTGCGAACGGGGCCATCAGAAGCTCCGCGAGACGAACAACAGCAGGGTGCCAAGAAAGCCGAGCATCAGCGCGACCCCGAGGAACTCGGGAACCCGGAACACCCTCATCTTGGCGATCGAGGTTTCGAAGAAGGCGAGCAGGAACCCGCCGACGGCGAGCTTGCCGAGATAGGTTGCCCCGCCGATTGCGAATGCCGAGATTCCCGCTCCATTCGTGGCAAGGCCCCAGGGCACGAAAATGCAGGCGATGATCGACATATAGAGCAGCAGCTTCAGAGCCGCGGCCAGCTCGATCACAGCGAGATGGCGGCCCGAGTACTCGAGCACCATAGCTTCGTGCACCATCGTCAGCTCGAGGTGAGTTGCCGGGTTGTCGACCGGAATGCGCGCGTTCTCGGCGAGGGCGACGATGATCAGACCGAAGAGCGCGAGGCCAAGCGAGACGCGAAGCCCGATGTCGGCCGTCAGCATCGTATCGGCGATGGTCGAGAGCTGCGTCGAGCCTGCGATCAGCGCGACGGTAAACACGATCATGATCATCGCGGGCTCGGCGATAGACGAGAACAGCATCTCCCGGCTCGACCCGATGCCGCCGAAGCCCGTTCCAACATCCATGCCGACGAGAGCCAGGAACAGCCGCGCGCTGCCGAGCAGGGCGATGATGGCGATGAGGTCCGCCGTCCAACTGAAATGCAGCCCTGTGGCGAACGTCGGCACCAGCGCGGCCGCGACCCAGGTCGCCGCAAAAATCATGTAGGGCGCGGTGCGGAACAGCCAGGAGGCGTTCTCTGCCAGCACGACTTCCTTGCGGCAGAGGCGGATGAGGTCGCGGTAGGGCTGCAGGATGGGTGGTCCGCGCCGCCGCAGCAGCCGCGCCTTGATCTTGCGCGTATAGCCGAGCAGGAGCGGGGCCAGCGCCAGCACCAGCAGCATCTGCACGCCCTGAATGATGAGGTCGAGGATCAGGGCCATATCGCCACCACGAGCAGCAGGATGACCAATGCCAGGAATACGAGGCTCAGGTAGCGGCGGATCGTCAGGAACTGGAGGTGATTGAGCTTCTCGGCGCCGAACTGGATCCAGGCCTGGATCGGTGCATAGAAGACCTCCCAGATCAGGTCGATCAGGCGCACCTCGAGCGTTGCAGGCCGCTGATCGCCCGGCGCCGGCATATCCACCCGCTCACGCGCCAGGAAGGCGAACTCGCCGAACACGCGGCGTATCGGCTGCGCGAAGCTATCGGCCGTGTACTGCGTTGCGGGGCTCGGCTCGGGGTAGCCGCAGTCCCAGGCCGGGGCGCGCCGGAGGTCGCGCGAGGCATAGCGGTGGATCACCTCGACGGCGAGCAGGGTCGAGATGATGATGAATACGAAAACCAGGAGCCCGTTATATGAGCTGCGGCTCTCCCCGATCGGGATGATGGAGAGCCACGCATTCGACATTTGCGGCGGCATCTGCAGGCCGACGTGCGCCTGCACCACCGGCGCAATGCCGTCGATGATCAGTCCCGGCAGAATACCGGCGATAAGGCATGCACCCAGCAGCAGGTACATGCCGGCGCGGGAGAGTGGATCTGTTTCGTGCGCGGCCTGAGCTGCTGGCGACCTTGGCCTGCCAAGGAACGTGATGCCGAACGCACGGACGAAGCACGTTGCGGAAAGAGCTGCTGCCAGTGCCAGCATGGCGCCCGCGGCCGGCACGGTCAGCTTGAGGCCCCATTCCGGCAGATCGGGGCTCAACAGGATCGCCTGGAACAGCAGCCACTCTGAAACGAAGCCGTTCAAAGGTGGGAGAGCCGAGATCGCGAGGCAGCCTCCGAGAAACAGGAATGCGACTATCGGCATGCGCTGGATCAGTCCACCGAGCTTCTCGATGTCCCGCTCGCCGGTGCTGTTGAGCACGGCGCCTGCGCCGAAGAACAGCAGACTCTTGAAGAAAGAGTGATTGATGACGTGGAAGAGGGCGGCCGTCATGGCGAGCGCCGCTGGCGCCGCATAACCGGCGGCCTTGAAGGCGAGTGCGAGCCCCAGCCCGATGAAGATGATGCCGACATTCTCCACCGTGCTGTAGGCGAGCAGCTTTTTCAGATCGCGCTGCATCAGCGCATAGAGCACGCCCAGCACAGCCGTCATG
>JAEVZQ010000460.1 GCA_023392135.1 Pseudomonadota bacterium
GCGACGGACATCATCGATATCGTGCCTGCAGAGCGGCTGACGTTTTATGACTATGAGGCCAAGTATGCTCCAGGCGGCTCGCGGCACATCCTGCCCGCCGACGTTCCGCGCGAGATTTACGAGGCCGTCCAGCGGCACGCTGTGACCGCGCACAATGCGCTTGGCTGCCGTGGCGTGTCGCGCTCTGACTTCCGTTACGACCCCGCCACAGGCCAGCTCGCGTTTCTCGAGATCAACACCCAGCCCGGCATGACCGGCACCTCGCTGGTGCCGGAAATGGCCGAGCACGCCGGCATGAGCTTCCAGCAGCTCGTCTCCTGGCTGGTCGAGGATGCTTCCTGCAACCGTTGATAGCTCAACGGGATAGCGGACACCGCTCAACCGAAAATTAACCTGTTCGCACGAACTTGGTGTGTGGAATGCCGGTTGGGGGGGCCGGCTGGCCTCACGCATTCGTCGCGAACGGAGAGTCCGCGTTGCACCGAACTGCACCAGTTGCGATGCCATCGCGGGCGAAACGGGCCCGGCCCCGGCGGAGTGCGCTTCGGCTCACGGCGTGGACGACTACAATCGCGGGCGCCGTCCTGTTCGCCGCGCTGACGCAGTGGGGAGCCAACGCACGGCAGGCACGCCCGGCCGTCGAGGAGGCAGACCGGCTCGCAGAGCTGGCCGGTCTCGGCGTCCAGCAGGTCTACCTCACCGGCCACCGGATGACGTCGGACAGAGACATCTTCGACGCACTCGATCTCACGCAGGCCCGGTCACTCCTCCGCTTCGACAGCGTCGCGGCGCGCGAGCGCATCGAGCGACTGCCCTGGATCAGGACCGCCGCCATCACACGTGTCTTTCCGGACAGCATCAGCATCGAGGTGGTCGAGCGGAAGGCATTCGCGATCTGGGAAGAGTCCGGGAGAGACCTGCTGATCGACGCGACCGGGCGCGTCCTTGGCCTGGCCCCTCCCAGCATGAAGGCCAACCTGCCGCGGTTCGCCGGGAAGGGTGCAGCCGAAGAAGCGGCAGTACTCCTCTCAATTCTAGAGCGCCGACCAGAGGTCCGCAGCCGGCTGAAAGAAGCCGTCCGCGTCGCCGGACGCCGCTGGACGCTGCGGCTTGTCGACGGGCTCGAGATCCACTTGCCGGCCGGGCGCGAGGCGGACGCCCTGGCGCGGCTCTCCTCGGGTGTGGCGGCTGGCCGCCTGCTCGATGGCAATCAATACGCTGCGATCGACCTCCGTCCGGTCGACCGCATCATCATGCGTCCAGTTCACGAAGGGGAGAAGAAGACCGCATCCAGCCAGCACGCCCAGCCCTCGGGATGACGCAACGCAGGAGATGATCTGATGCCATTCGACTCATCATCTGGCGACGTCCTCGGCCTGATCGATATCGGCACGAGTAAGATCTGCTGCCTGATCGTCGTTCCCGATCGGACCTACAGGCTTGGCCGCGGACCGAGGGGCTATCGCGTGGCAGGCATCGGCCATCAGCGCTCCCGCGGGGTGAAGGCGGGCGTCATCGTCGACCTCGACGAGGCCGAGCAGGCCGTGCGGGCAGCGGTCGCGCAAGCTGAGCGGATGGCAGGCCTGCGCATCGAGGAAGTGATCGTCGGCGCCGCCTGCGGGCGCATGCGGTCCAGCCATTTCGCCGCTCATGCCGAGATCGAGAGCGGATATATCCGCGACGGCGATCTGCGCCGCCTCAAGTCGGCCGGGCGCGCCTACGCTGAAAAGGACGGCCGCTTACTGCTCTATCTCGACCGGCTCGGCTGGCGCATCGACGGGGCACCCGGCATCCGTGATCCGAAAGGCATGGCTGGCCGGCGGCTCTCGGCAGACCTGCACGCGATTACGGCGGATGACGCCCCCCTGCGCAACCTGCTGCTGCTGATCGAGCGCTGCTATCTTACGCTCAGCCGGGCAATCCCCTCGCCGCTCGCCAGCGGGCTTGCGGTCACCAGTGAGGAGGAGCGGCGCCTCGGGATCACCTGCCTCGACATCGGCGGCGGCATGACATCCATCAGCGTATTCGCCGAAGGACGCTTCCTGTTCGCTGATTCGGTCCCGGTCGGCGGCAATCATATGACCTACGATATTGCGCGCCAGCTGAGATCCCCTCTTGCGGAAGCCGAGCGAATCAAGGCGCTTTATGGCACACTGGTCGCAGCCGGATCGGATGAGCACGAGGTCATCACATATCCTCTTGCGGGAGAGGAGGAGCAGGCGCTCCACCATACGACGAAGGCGCGGCTTCGCAGCATCCTGCAGCCGCGGATGGAAGGGTTGCTCGAACTGGTACGTGAACGGCTGCAGCGCAGCAATGTTGGAGGCTACGCGGGGGAGCGCGTCGTGCTGACAGGGGGGACGAGCCAACTGATCGGGATCGGCGAATTCGCTGCAAACACGCTGGGGCGGCCCGTGCGTGTGTCGCGACCGCAGCCGATCGGCAGCATGTCGGCCAGCTCATGCAGCCCTGCGTTTGCGACCGTCATAGGCTTGGCTGCTGCCGCAGAGGTTTCGCAATCCTGCTGGGCATCTTTCCCGGAGTATCCCAGCTCGCAGGAGGGTTACTTCGGCCGGATGGGTAATTGGCTCAGGCAGAGCTTCTGAAGAACGGAGCGGCTGTGAGGAGCAAGGGTGCGGCAATGAATCAATACGTGCACGGATACGCGGAGCACAGCCTCTCTCACACGCTTCGAGGCTGCATGGGAGCATCATGAGCATCAGTCTGCAGCTTCCCAAGGTGACGGATCTCAAGCCGCGCATCGCGGTCATCGGTGTCGGTGGTGCGGGCGGCAACGCGGTCAACAACATGATCGCCTCCGGCCTCGGCGGCGTGAGCTTCGTCGTTGCCAACACCGACGCGCAGGCCCTTGCAGCGTCGAGCGCGGAGCATCGCATACAGCTCGGCACCAATCTCACGGAGGGGTTGGGCGCGGGCTCGAAGCCGGAGATCGGCGAAGCTGCGGCCGAAGAAGCTGTCGATGAGATCCGTTCGCAGATCTCCGGATCTCACATGGTTTTCATCGCGGCCGGAATGGGTGGCGGCACCGGCACGGGCGCGGCGACCGTGATCGCGCGGGTCGCCAAGGAGCTCGATATCCTCACGGTCGGCGTGGTGACGAAGCCCTTCCACTTCGAGGGATCGCGACGCCTGCGCATTGCGGAAGCCGGCATCGCCGAGCTGCGCAAGATCGTCGATACGCTGATTGTCATTCCTAACCAGAACCTGTTCCGCGTCGCCAACGAGAAGACGACGTTTGCCGAAGCGTTCGTGCTGGCGGACCAGGTGCTTTACTCGGGCATTGCCTGCATCGTCGATCTGATCGTCAAGGAAGGCCTCATCAACCTCGATTTCGCCGACGTACGCACGATCATGAGCGGCATGGGCACGGCCATGATGGGCACGGGCGAGGCGACGGGCGATCAGCGCGCAATCATGGCGGCGGAGGAGGCGATCTCGAACCCGCTGCTCGAAGACGTTTCGCTCAGAGGAGCGAAGGGCCTGCTGCTGTCGATCATCGGTGGCCGTGACCTGACGCTGTTCGAGGTCGACGAGGCCGCAAGCCGCGTGCGCCAGGAGGTCGATCCGGAAGCGAATATCATCGTCGGCGCCACCTTTGATGAGAGCCTGGGCGACCGTGTACGCGTGTCCATCGTCGCATCAGGCATGTCGCCCGACGAAGCGAAGGCAGCCGCCGGAAACCCGCCCGGCGCCCACCGGCCATCCAATCGGCCACCACCCCTTCCGGAGCAGACAGCCCAGCCTATGCCGCAGCATGCGGAGCGCGCCGCCGTCAGGGCACCCGTCGTTCCAACCGGTCCTGCTTCCAAGGGATCGGAGAGCTTCATGCATGTCCTTTCCAGGGCTATCGGAGAGGAGTCGCCCAACCCGACCGGCGGCCCCAAGCCCGACGACGTGTGGCACGGGCCCGGAGATGTCACGATCGAGGAAGGCCTGCCGCCGCTCGGCCTCGGGCCTTCTGCGGGTTCGCCGCCTCCCCGGCCCGGTGGATCACAGCCCGCTGCGCGGTTGCCTGAACCCTTCACGCCCGGACCGCCGGTCGAGGTGAAGCGGCAGCACCGGCGCATGCCGACCGTCGAGGACTTCCCCGCCGTTGCCCAGCGAGAGTATCGCGCGAAGGCCGCCTGGTATGAAACCGGCCCCTCGACACCGCCTGCATCACGCGGGTACGCACAGCACGAGGAGCCCGCCAAGAAGCCGGGCCTCTTCAGCCGAATCACCGGACTTGGACGGCGTACGGAGCAACCGCCCGAGCGGCATGCTCGCGGGAATACACATCATCCACGAACCGCTCCCGACGGGATACCCTCAGGGCAAGCACCAAATCACCGCCACCCAGTTCCCGAAGGTGATCACCCGGATGATCGCCAGGGAGTGCAAGGCGCTGAACTGCCTATGTTTTTCCAGAAGGATCGGAAGCGTCAGTAGACTTACTGACGCGTTACCGCGTGCCACGATCAGTGCCTGCAGCTTTGCGGTAACAGTATGTAAGAAAGCGTGATTTGTCCCCAGACGGGACACCACGTTATCGTCGGTGCATCAAATCGTTCGCCCACTGCTGGTCCCAGGTCTCAGTAAACAAACGACCGCGTAGCACAGGCAGGTCAGCGAACGAACGGGGGTAGGTGGATGTGACGGCTTCTGCCGGACACATTTGCCTAAGGGATCGAGGGACGGCGCAGACATGTCGAAGCGATTCATCGGCGCGCGACAGACGACGATTGCCCGGGAAATCGAGCTTCAAGGCAAAGGGGTCCACAGCGGAGCGCCAGTCTCCGTTACACTGCATCCCGCAGGGCCGAATACGGGCTTGAAGTTCTTAGTGAATAAACGTGGCCGAATTATTGCGGAAATACCGGGCGAAGTTGGCTACGTTAAGAATCTCACGCTCTGCACTGTCATAGGCGACGACTCGGGGGTCAGTGTCGGGACGGTCGAGCATCTACTCGCGGCGCTGCGTGGTTTGTCCGTCGACAACTGCTACATCGAGATCGACAGCAAGGAAGTGCCGATCATGGACGGCAGCGCCGCGCCGTTCGTGGAAGCGATCGATCAAGCCGGCATTCGTGAGCTGCCGGAGCCGCGCAAGTACATCAAGGTGCTGAAGCCCATTCGCGTCGAGGAAGGCGAGTGCTGGGGCGAGCTGACACCTCATTCGGGCTTTCATCTCGATATCGAGATTGATTTCGACACGCCGATCATCGGGCAGCAGCGGCTTGCCTTCGACATCAATCCCGGTGTGTTTCGTCACGAGCTCTCCATCGCCCGCACTTTCGGTTTCATGCACGACGTCGAAAAGCTCTGGAAAGCCGGGCTGGCTCTCGGTGCATCGCTGGACAACACGATCGCCATTGGCGAGGACCGTATCCTCAATCGCGAGGGTCTGCGCTGCCAGATGGAATTCGTCCGCCACAAGATGCTCGATGCTGTCGGCGATCTCGCGCTGTCGGGCTTTCCTCTGCTCGGGGCGTATCGCTCGGTTCGGGGCGGGCATCGCTTGAACGCGAGCGTTCTGAAGGCCTTGTTTGCAGACGCCTCGGCATGGACGCTGGTTCAGGCCCCCCGGGTGCGCGAGCCGTTCGTTCGGCTTCCAGCAGCGATGGCGGTGGCGGCCGGCGAGTAACAAGCGCCACAATCCACCTCGGAGAGAATACTTCACGGTATTGCTTGGTTCGACCAGATTGGCTGCCTGTCTTCCGACTGAAGGCCGTTGTCGGAGTTCGTGACCTGCCCCATCGCGACCACAAATGGCCGCTCTAAAGAAGGGGGATAACGGCTTTTGCTTTGGCAGCTTGCCGCCTGATGCGCTTCGAATCGCTTAGAAACAGCATGTTGCAGGGCTATTCATAGCGGGCGGCTGGCGGTCGCCGTGACACGCGAGCCGAGGTGTCCGGGCATTGAACGGTGAAGTGGGGGCGAAAGTGTTGGCAGACCACAAGCACGGGAAATGGCGGACCGGCCTGGTTTCCGCCCTGCTGACGCTATTCGCCGTACTGAGCGGTTGCGCATCGTCGAATGACGCCGCAAAAATGCTCAATCCCGATCCGCCGGAAAAGATGTATGCCGACGCGGATCAACTGATGGGCCGTGGCAAATACGAGGCAGCAGCCCAGAAATTCGAGGATCTCGATCGCGACCACCCCTATTCGCAGGAGGCGCGGCGCGCGATCGTGATGGCCGCGTACGCCTACTACCGGGCGGGCAAAACGCAGGAAGCGATCGCCACGGCACGGCGCTACACCACGATGCATCCCGGTACGAAGGAAGCGCCGCTCGCGCACCACATCATCATATCCGCGTACTTCGATGAAATGGTGGGCCCGAACCGTGACCAGACAAACGCCCGGAAAGCGCTGGCCGAGTTGAAGACACTGAAGGCGCGCTACCCGGACAGCCCCTACGCGCGCGATGCCGACAACCGCATGCGAATCGCTGAAGATTCCATTGCGGCGCACGAGATGGAAGTCGGCCGGTACTACCTGAAGCGCAACAACTACACAGCCGCCATCAACCGCTTCAAGACAGACGTAACGGAGCATCAGACCACGGCGCACGTGGAAGAAGCGCTGATGCGGCTGGTGGAAGCGTACATGGCACTTGGAATCAAGCAGGAGGCGCAAACCGCCGCCGCCGTCCTGGGCCACAACTTCCCGTCCTCGCCCTGGTACAAGGACGCCTACGCTCTCCTTCAGTCCGATGGCCTCGCGCCGCGCGAAGACACGGGCTCCTGGCTCAGCCGGGCCTGGCAGAACTTCAAGTTGCCCAAGCTGACGAGCGGGTGACCAGTTCGCTTATTTGCCGGAATGGTGTCATTCCGGCCTTGATTTAAGCAGACCGGAATATGTCGGTTTTCCTTCTACTCGGCGGGAGAGGCTCAGGCTGACGAGTTCAGACGGCCTCGCTTGAGGGCCCCCTAACCGGGGGCTCGGCGACCTGCTCTGTCTCAGAAGCCATCACATGCGATGCCGGAAGCCGACGCGTTGGATACGACAACGCGCCCGCTGAACCGGATCGCAGCCGCGGTGAAAGCTACTCCGCCGCCATCATCTCCGGGACATCGGGTGTCGCCTCGAGCATACCCAGCGCATGGAGATAGGTTTCGAGAATAGCCTCTTCCTCTTGTCGGTCGGCCTTGCTCTTCTTGCGCAGGCGCAGCACCTGCCGTAGCGCCTTGACATCGAATCCCAGCGCTTTCGCTTCGGCGAACTTGTCCCGGATGTCGTCCGAGATGGCCTTCTTCTCTTCTTCGAGACGCTCGAGTTGCTCGATGAACTGGCGCAGTTGCTGCTGCGCCGAGGCTTGCAGCGTTGTCATCCGATCACCCCCGTTATCGCCGCCTGAAGGCCCGCTCATCGTCCGTCTTGCGGAACGCACGGGCCAAGCGCAGCTTGGTTCCCTGATCTTGCCTAATCCGCTACGCGAGGCATCATCAAGGCAAAGGAAAGGTCGCGAGGCGATTTATCCCCGCAACTCACCATCTCAGTCCGCCTACGGATCAGTGGCTATGCGGGTGGCTCTTCGCGAAGGCTGCCTTCTGCTCCGGGGTGGCCTCCTTCTGGTGTTGAGCCCGCCAGTCCTCATAGGGCATGCCGTAGATGATCTTGCGCGCCTCGTCCTTGCTCATTGGATTGCCGGCGGCATTGGCGGCCTCCTGGTACCAGTTCGACAGGCAGTTACGGCAAAATCCGGCGAGGTTCATCAGGTCGATGTTCTGCACATCCGTGCGCTCGCGCAAATGCGCCACCAGCCGCCGGAAGGCTGCCGCTTCGAGCTCCGTCCTTGTTTTGTCGTCGATCTGCATGCTGGTCCTCGTAGAAAGTGTCATTCGCGAGAGATAGGGTCAGGACGCGTCGGTGTCAGCAGGCCCGCGCGCACATGGCACCATCACGTTGAGCTGGAGGTCCGGTTTCGCAAGCAGCGCACGCATGATGCGCACCAGCCGCTCTGCCCAGGCGGCCTGGCCCTTTGCATCGCGGATCAGATCCTGACGGATCTCGATGATCGCGTGGGCGAGCCCCCGTTCCGTGCCGTGCTTCCAGAGCGTATCACCTTCGAGCTGCCCGACATAAGGCTCGTTGGCCCCAATGATAAGATCATTCTCCGCATGCAGAGCCTCGAACAGCGGCGCGGCCAAGCGGTCATCCTCGGCTCCCCAGAGGACTCCGGCGTGCCACGGGCGCGACGTCCCCTTCCAGCTTTCGGTGAAGCTGTGCACCGAAAGTACAGCCGGAACGACGCCGCTCTCGACGCAGCTGTCGAGCACGCGATCGACTGCCTCATGGTACGGGCGGTAGTAGAGCCGCACGCGCTTCTCACGTTCTTCGGGCGTGATGATGCGATTGCCCGGAACGATGGCTCCGTCCGACAGCCGCATGATGAGCGTCGGGTCATCCTCGCCGCGGTTCGGATCGATGAGCAGCCGTGAGTAGCGGGTCATGACGGCTGGCGCCCCAAGCGCCTCCGACATCAGCCGCGTGACCTCTGCGGCGCCGATATCGTACGCGATGTGCCGCTTCAGCTGGCTTTCAGGCAGGCCGAGGGTCCCGTATTCGGACGGAAACGCATTGCCCGCATGGTCGCACAGCAGCACCAGCCCTGCATCCGCAGGCCCCGGCAGAATTGTGAACGAGTCGCTGCCGACCGGCTCAATCCATTGTTCTTGCGTCTTCATCGCCCTGATTGCTGCTGTTTCCCCTGCCAACGTCCGATCATCGAGCCTTGACGCGGCAAAGCCAATCCCGCAGATGAGCGCTGTCCCGATTTCATGAGAGGGACGCAATGAGCGGGGTTGCGGTGACGGAAGGCCAAAAGCACAGCACCGAAGAGCAGCGCCGCCGGACTTTGCTCGATATGTACGATGCCGCGGTGAGGCGGGCGCATCCGTCGCGGTGCCTCCCCGAGCATCTGCCAGAACCGCCGGCCAACGGTCGCATCATCATTGTCGGTGCCGGGAAGGCTTCGGCGGCGATGGCCGTTGCGGCAGAGCAGTTCTACCGCAAGCGAAGCCTGCTCGACCGTATCACCGGGTTCGTGACGACCGGACACGGATACACCCTCCCGACAGACCGGATCGAGATCATCGAAGCAGGCCATCCGGTGCCCGATGCCGGGAGCGCCGCTGCGGCCGACCGCGCCCTCGCGCTGGCGCAGCAGGCCGGCCCTGACGACATCGTTCTGGTTCTGCTGTCCGGCGGCGCCTCGGCCCTTTGGTCGGCGCCCGCCGAAGGGGTCAGCTTCGGTGCCAAGCAAGCGTTGACGAGGGAGCTTCTGAAATCCGGCGCGCGTATCCACGATCTCAATTGCGTGCGGAAGCATCTCTCGCGGATCAAGGGCGGCAAGCTGGCAGCCGCAGCCTACCCCGGACGTGTGCTGACGCTCGCCATCTCCGACGTGCCCGGAGACGAGCGGGCAACGATCGGCTCCGGCCCGACCGTCGGCGATCCAACGACGCTTGCGGACGCTCGCTCTGTGCTCCACCGGTTCGGCATTACGCCAGCGTCGGAAATCGCCGCAGCCCTGGACAATCTTGCCAACGAGACACCGAAGCCCGGTTCTGCGGTACTGGCCGCATCGGAGTTCGAGCTGATCGCGGCGCCCAAGGCATCACTCGAAGCCGCAGCGGAGGTGGCACGAAGCAACGGTTATCGCATCGAAAATCTGGGGGATGCGCTGGAAGGCGAGGCGCGTGAGGTGGCTCGGCTGCACGCTGTCCTTGCAAAGGGCACTCGGGACGCAGGCGAGCGAGTCGTCATCCTATCGGGTGGCGAGCTTACGGTCACGGTGCGCGGCAGCGGCTCCGGTGGACCGAACCAGGAATACGCGCTCGGCCTCGTGCTGGCGCTCGACGGCGCGCAAGGGGTTGCCGCGCTGGCGGCAGACACGGATGGCATCGATGGTGGCGCGGGCAGCCCCGAAGATCCGGCGGGCGCACTGGTTTTCCCCAATACCAAGGTGCGCGCTTCGGCCCTGAATCTCGATGCCGCCACTTTCCTGGCCAACAACGATTCGACCACCTACTTTCGCGCGCTGGGCGATCTCGTCCTCTGCGGCCCGACCCAGACCAATGTCAATGATTTCCGCGCCATCCTGATCGATCCTTAGATCGAGGGTCCGACGTCTTCATGCCAGCAACCATCAGTTTCGGAATGAGCACCGGCAGACCGGCCCAATCCTCGCCACGCATTCATTCCCGCGCGCCAACATGCCTGTGCAGCCTCGCCACGGGAGCGATGGCGTGCCTGCTGGTCTTATCCATGGTCCAACCGGCGCATGCGGACCTCAAGCTGTGCAACGCCTCACAGAGCCGTGTCGGCATCGCAATCGGTTACCAGGACGCCAAAGGCTGGGCCACGGAGGGCTGGTGGAACATCGGGGCCCAGTCCTGCGAAACTCTCCTCAAGGGAGCCGTACCGAGCCGCTTCATCTACGTTTATGCAGTGGACTACGACCGCGGTGGTGAATGGGCCGGCACGAACTACATGTGCACGCAAGACAAGTCTTTCGCCATCCGGGACGTTAACGATTGCCAGCGTAGAGGTTACAGGCGTACGGGCTTTTTCGAAGTGGATACCGGCGAGGCCAAGGATTGGACGATCCGGCTATCCAACCCCGAGGACGCGGGAGCACAGGCCAAATGAGGCGCAATCGCAGGGTCAAGATCGTCGCAACGCTCGGGCCTGCATCCTCGGATCCGGAGATGCTGGAGCGCCTGTTCGAGACCGGCGTCGACGTGTTCCGCATAAATATGAGCCATACGACGCACGACGCGGCGCGCAAGCTGCATGCAACCGTGCGTAATGCCGAGGTGAAGTTCAAGCGCCCGATCGGCATCCTCTGCGACCTGCAGGGGCCGAAGTTCCGGATCGGGGAAATCGAAGGCGGCCGCACGTTCCTCAGCGAAGGCGCACAGTTCCGCTTCGATACGAACGAGGACGTCGGCTCGGCCGAGCGCGTGTTCCTGCCGCATCCGCAGATCTTCGAGGCGGTCGAGCCCGGGCACACGCTTCTCCTCGACGACGGCAAGCTGCGGATGCGCGTCGTCGACCGGAGCGTGCGCGAGATTACGGCTGAAGTGCTGGTCGGTGGCGCGCTTGCGAGCCGTAAGGGCATCGCGACACCCGACAGCGTGCTGCCCATCAATCCCATCACCGAGAAGGACCGTGCGGATCTCGACTACGCGCTGCGCCTGGGCGTCGACTGGATCGCCCTGTCCTTTGTGCAGCGCGGAGAGGATCTCGTGCTGGCCCGGCGGCTGATCGGCCAGGCGGCCTCGATCATGGCCAAGATCGAAAAGCCCTCCGCGATCTCCGATCTGGACGACATCATCGCCAACGGCGACGGCTTCATGGTGGCCCGCGGCGATCTTGGCGTTGAATTGCCCATCGAGCGCGTACCGGGGCTGCAGAAGGAGATCACACGGAAAGCGCGTGCTGCCGGCAAGCCGGTCGTGGTGGCGACACAGATGCTGGAGAGCATGATCTCGTCGCCCGTGCCGACCCGGGCGGAGGTATCGGACGTAGCGACCGCCGTGTTCGACGGGGCCGACGCGATCATGCTGTCGGCGGAATCCGCGGTCGGCCAGTTTCCGCTCGAAGCCGTTCGGATGATGGATCGCATCGCCATCCAGGTCGAGAACGACCCCGGCTACGACGACCTCGTCCACGCCACGGCCACTATTCCCCAGCCGACGGGCGCGGATGCCATCGCAGCCGCCGTGCACAAGATCGCACGCACGCTGCAGCTGGCCGGCATCATCTGTTACACGGCGACGGGCTCGACGGCGCTGCGGGTGGCGCGCGAGCGTCCGGGTTTGCCGGTGATCGGGCTCACTCCGGTGCTTGCAACCGGGCGGAAGCTCTCGATCGTCTGGGGCATCCATTCCGTGCTGACCAGCGATCCGGCCAATCTCGCCGACATGGTCCGCAAAGCGTGCCAGATTGCATTCGAGGACCAGTTCGCATCCCCGGGTGATGGCGTGATCATCACGGCAGGTGTCCCGCTCGGCACCCCTGGCACGACGAACATGGT
>JAEVZQ010000489.1 GCA_023392135.1 Pseudomonadota bacterium
TGCACTACATCGTGATCAACCTCGCTGCATCATCACTGTTCCTCATAGGTGTCAGCGCGATCTATGGCACCGCCGGGACGCTCAACATGGCCGCGCTCGGCGAGCGTGTTGCCGCGCTCGATCCCGCCCAGCGGGGACTCTTCGAGATCGGGGCGGCGATTCTCGGTATCGCATTTCTGGTGAAGGCTGCGGCATGGCCGCTCGGCTTCTGGCTGCCGGCCTTGTATGCGGCCGCAAGCGCACCGGTGGCCGCGCTGTTTGCAATCATGACGAAAGTCGGCCTCTACGTCATCCTGAGGCTGGGATCGATCACGGCCGAGGCCGGTGGCGGCGCGTCTTTATTCTTTGCGGAGGGCGGGCTGTTCATCATTGGCATCGCCACGATATCCTTTGCCGCCGTCGGAATGCTGGCATCGCAGGACATGGGGCGCCTTGCCGGATACTCCGTTCTGGTATCGTCCGGAACGGTGCTGGCTGCCATCGGCCTTGGCGGTACGGGCATGACCAGCGCGGCGCTGTTCTATCTCGTCAGCTCCACACTGACGGTGGCTGCCTTCTTCTTGCTCGTCGAGCTCGTGGAACGTGGCCGCACTCCTGCGGATGACGTCTTGGCCGTGACCTTGGAGGTCTACGGTGCGGAGGACGAGGAGGACGCGGAAGTGGAGAGCGAGGTCGGCGTCGCGGTTCCCGCCATCATGGGTGTGCTGGGGGTCGCTTTTCTCGCCTGCGCATTGCTCCTTTCAGGCCTGCCGCCGCTCTCAGGATTTGTCGCGAAGTTCGCCATTCTCAGCAGCCTGCTCGATCAGCACTGGTTGAACGTGGGCGGCAGCGTTTCGCTTCAGGGATGGCTCCTTCTTGCGGTGATCCTGATCTCCGGCCTCACGACGATCATCGCGTTGACGCGTGCCGGAATACGGACCTTCTGGACGTTCACCGACCGCGAGCTTCCGACTGTCCGCGCCACGGAGCTGAGCGCCATTGCGTTGCTGCTTGTCCTCTGCGTCGGCCTCACGGTCCAAGCCGGACCCGTGATGCGGTTCATGCAGGCGACAGCCAATGGACTGGAGCTGGGGCGGCCTTATATCAGCGCGGTCACGGGGCAGCCCAAAAGCACGCCAGAGCAGCCGGAGCAGACACAATGAAGGCCTGGCTGCCGTATCCCCTCATTTCAGCCATGCTGCTCGTGATCTGGCTGCTGCTCAACCAGAGCCTCGCTTTCGCACATATTCTGTTGGGAGGAGCGCTGTCAGTCATCGGTCCGTGGTTCGTGGTGAGGCTCGATGCACCACGGCTGATCGTCAGGCGACCATTGGCCATCCTGCAGCTATGCTCCGAGCTCTTCGTGGATATCGTTCGTTCGAACTACCGCGTCGTCTGCCTGACGCTGTCAGACAGACCCGGCCGAACGCCTGGATTCGTTTGGATCCCACTCAGAATGCATTCGCAATATGGGCTTGCGGCCCTTGCGTGCATCATCACCGCGACGCCGGGGACGAGCTGGGTCGCCTATGATCCCGAGACGAATACTCTCGTGATCCACGTGCTGGACCTGATCGATGATGACGATTGGGGGAAGATCATAAAGATGCGCTACGAACGGCTACTGATGGAGATCTTCGAATGAGCGGATCAATCCTGGCGATATCGTTGCTCATAGCGAAAATCTTCCTGACGCTGGCGATGGCGGTCACGGCCTTCCGCATGCTGCGCGGACCGCGGGCGCAGGATCGCGTGCTCGCCATGGATACGATGTACGTCAATGCCATGCTGCTTCTCCTGGTTTTCGGCATCGGCTCCGGTGCGACGATCTATTTCGAGGTGGCGCTGGTCATCAGTCTGCTCGGCTTCGTGGCCACAGTGGCCATGGCCAAGTTTCTCATGCGCGGCGAGGTCATTGAATGACGATCGAGGAACTGCCGCTCTGGGCAGCGTTGCTGATCTCCGCTTTCCTGATCCTCGGCTCGAGTCTGGCCCTGATCGGATCGATCGGCCTGCTGCATTTCAAGACCTTTTACGAGCGCGTCCATGCGCCGACCCTCGGCTCGACGTTCGGCCTGTTCAGCATTCTGACGGCGTCGATGCTGTATTTCTCAATGACTGAAATGCGGTTCGTCTTACATGAGATTCTGATCGGAATTTTCGTGACGGTGACGACCCCGGTCACATTCCTTTTGCTGGTTCAGGCGACGCTCTATCGCGATCGCTTCGAAGGGAGTGATCCGCTTTCAAATCTAAGTAGGAATATTCGGGAGGGAATTGAGCCGACCGACCCATGAGCGCTCCGGGGTCGCTTCGTGCCTCAACGCCACCGGTACTCACAAGGCAATGCCACTCGCCACAGCAGCTGTAATAATATGCCCGGCATCGCGCCGGAGTGACTGCTGAGACGGCGTCCCCGTCCCCGGGATCTTCTTCTCAAGGCCCGTTTTGCACCACGAGGCTGCGGAAGGCGTGCCAAGTCGCATGACCGATGAGCGGGAAGGCGATCGCGAGGCCTACGAAGAGCGACGCAGTACCAAGGGCCATGAAGCCTGCGATAAGGGCCGCCCAGAGGGCCATGGGCTTCGGATTCTTCACGACGGCCTCGACACTCGCCGCCATGGCCGTCACCGCATCAACCCGGCGCGTCAGCAGGAGCGGTACGGAAATGGCGGAAATCGAAAAAATGATCGTGGCAAGGACGCCGCCGACCGCCGTGCCCGCCACCAATAGCCCCAGCCCGTGCGGTGTAAACAGGAGCGTCGGCACAAATTCGTTTCCCGGAGGCAGGACGCGGCTCCCCATGAACAGCATGAACATGATGAACGCGAGCTGGACCCAGACGGCGAAGGCGAATGTCAGGATCACGCCGAAAAAGCCGAGCTGCCCGGGCGCTTTCAGCCCTGCCAGGCTGACCTCTCGCAGCAGAATGGGCTTGCCGGTCTCCAGCCGCCAACTCGTTTCGTACAGTCCGACTGCCACCAAGGGACCGACCAGCAGAAACCCGCCGGCCAGCGCGAGGACCAGCGATTGCATACCAAGCTGCAGCAGCCCGGCCGTTATTGCAAAGGCAAGCGCAGCGAAAGCCGAGCCGTAGGCGAGGCTCACCTGCGGCACACTCCACAGATCGCGCCACCCGGCCGCGAGCCAATCCCACGGCGCATCGAACGGAATTCGTCGGACTTGAATCTGCGCGTCCATCAGCTTGCTGTTGCAGCCCCCGGCGACGTCGACTGCCCTGGACATCTGTTCTAATCGCCCCCATGCACTGGCCGCAAGCCAACGTCGTCGGACATCCATTCGGGCATCCGAAGCGCAAACAGCAGCCCCGTGTGAAACCGACTAAATTCAATCGATTTCGCGCACCGATGCAACAAAGAATGTACGCATCACGCCATCCTGCTCGAGGATGGAGACATACTCTCCCGGGATGAAGGCATGATGTGAGAAGCGGTAGCCGGCCTCGTCATGGCCAGTATCGCCCCGGATATCGTAGTGGAACCGCCACTCGCCGCCGGGGCTGTGGACGACATGGCCGACCTCATCGGATTCGACTCCCCAGAACCGCCGCACGCGGCAGCGGTCCTTCAGCTGCTCCCAGGCCGAATGGACGATTTGGCCCTTATCGTCGATGGGGGCGATGAAGTCATAGCCCCGCTCACGGCTGCCGGCCGGGAAGTCCGGATCCCTTGCGAGCTCCAGGCGCACACGGCGCAAGAGCTTTTCTGGATTTTCCATGAGGGCAGCCTCCCGCTCGCGGTTCAATGGGAGAACAGTACCGGTACCTTCATGTTCCTCAGGATATGGCGCGTCACCCCGCCGAAGGCGAACTCGCGGAAGCGGGAGTGGCCGTAGGCACCCATCACCAGAAGCTGCGAATTCTGAGCCGCCCGATCGAGGATCTCTTCCGCCGGGGAGGTCTTGCCGGCCGGAATGGTCGTCACGGAAATCTTCACCCCGTGCCGGTCGAGGGCAGCGGCGATCTCGGTTTCCTCTGGTCCACCTTCCTGATGCTCTTCCTCTTCGACAGTCAGCACCTGGACATCCTCAGCTTGCTTCAGAAGCGGCAGCGCGTCGAAGGCGGCGCGGGCGGCTTCGCGGCGGTCCTTCCAGGCGATCGTGACGGATTTGGGCGGCTCGGAGAAGATGTACCCGTCCGGAATGACGAGCACCGGGCGGCCGGACTCGATGGCAAGCCGCTCGGGGAAGTCGAGGACCGACGTCATTTCCCAGTTGGGATCCGACTGGCTGGCGATCAGCAGGTCGGCGGCATAGCCATGACGCATGACGATATCTGCAGGGTCGGTCCGCTCAGATTTCACGGAGCGCCATTCCGAAACGAAGGTTTGCAGTTTGGCTGCGTCGTCGAACTGGGATTTTATGCGGTTCAACTCCTCCTCGATCTGAGCCGCGATGCTGCCGAGGATGTCCTGGCCGATCGGAAGCGGCACCGGAGGGTTCAAGCGGTAGGCAGGGAAGACATGCAAACCGATGAGATGCGCATCGAAAGCTCTCGCCAGCTGAACGCCGGCGTCCAACAGCTGCTTTGCTCGCCGGTCATGATTGAGGTGCATCAAAATGGTTTTGTAAGTCATCGATTGAGCTCCCCTTCCTGGAGATCGCGCGCGTCGATGCTATTTGAACGCATAAGCCGATCTTACGAACCAGAGCTTCCCGAGCTTTGATAGGCGTCAAGGAAGCCCGGGTATCGAAAGGAATGATAGCGCCAGCGGCTCGACGGTTTTTAAAATCGGTCGCTTTGGTTGCCGGGCATGGACAAGAGCGGTCGAAGCGCCAGAGCACAAAGGCGCTTTGGGCTCAATTTCGAGGTCTACGGAATGGCAGACAGGATCGGGGGCGCGGGCACGGATCAGTCCGAGGTTGTGCGTTTCCTTTGCGATCCAGCCTCCTACGGCAATGCCGGCGGATCGGTGAAGCGGATCGAGACCCACGGCGCCATGGTCTTCCTCACCGGCGACGAGGTCTGGAAAATCAAGCGGGCTGTCCGGTTCCCCTACATGGATCTGTCGACGCTCGAGAAGCGGCGGGCAGCGTGTGAGCGCGAGATCGAGGTGAACCGCATCTGGACCCCTGAAATTTACCTCGGTTGCATACCGGTCACCCGGAAGCCGAGCGGCCGGCTGGCGCTGGACGGGACCGGCGAGCCCGTCGAATGGGCCGTGCGAATGCGCCGTTTCCCGCAGTCGGACCTTCTCGGCAGCGTCGCTGACCGGGAGGGGATCGGCCGAGACCTCGCCCGCGCCTTGGCAGAAGCCGCGTTCGAAAGCCACGTCAGGGCGCCCCGCGTGGAGGACCCTCGTGGCGCTGCGCGCGTTGCCAGCCTGGTCGAGTCGGTTTCGGACAACCTTGCGGGTGTCTCGGGAGTGCTCGGACGCGACGAGGCGGCGTCCTTCCGCAAGCGCGCCGAGGCGCAGCACGCCCGCGCTGCAACGGTTCTCGACCGGCGAGCCGAAGCCGGATTTGTCCGGCGCTGCCACGCCGATCTCCACCTCGACAACATCGTCATGTGGAAAGGTCAGCCGACGCTCTTCGATGCCATCGAGTTCGACGAGGAGCTTGCCAGCATCGATACCCTCTACGACCTCGCCTTCCTGCTTATGGACCTCGTTCACCGGGGCCTGAGGAGCGCGGCCAACACCGTGCTCAACCGGTATCTCTGGCGCTCGCAGGCTCCACTCGACCTCGATGGTCTGGCAGCCCTGCCCTTGTTCCTCGGGCTCCGGGCCGGCGTTCGCGCACTCGTCGCAGCAGAACGGGCCGAGCAGGAAAAGGCGGCTGGTCGCGAAGCAGAACGCAGCCGATCCGTGGATCGGGCCCGGCAATACATGCGGGCTGCCCTCGGCCATCTCGACCCCGCACCGCCGGAGATCGTTGCCGTCGGGGGGCTCTCCGGCACGGCAAGTCGACACTGGCCAATGCGCTTGCCCCGCAGATCGGCCCCTGTCCCGGTGCGATACATCTGCGGAGCGACCTGCAGCGCAAGATCCTCTTCGACCGCTCGGAGACGGAAAGGCTGGGGGCCGAGGGCTACACGGAGGAGGCTACCGCTCGCGTCTACGCCACGCTGTTGGAAAAGGCCGACCGCGTTCTGGCCGCCGGTCATGGCGTGATCGTCGATGCGGTATTCGCGCGGGCAGATGAACGGCGCCACCTCGAAGAAGCGGCTGAAAAGGCCGGCTTACGGCTGAAGGGTCTGTGGCTGACCGCCTCGCCCGCGATCCTGATGGAGCGCGTCGCTGCCCGCCGGAACGATGCCTCAGACGCCACCGTTGACGTGGTCAAAAGCCAGATCGACTACGATATCGGATTGCTTTCGCCATCATGGA
>JAEVZQ010000087.1 GCA_023392135.1 Pseudomonadota bacterium
AAGTAGCTGGTCAACGCGGTCGCTTGGCATGAATAGCGCCTGGCGCCAGCCAGATCGGGCAACCGGGTAGCGGCTTGGACGTCTGCATACGTGCAACCGATTGAAGCTTCGCCTTTCGGCTCCGGTCCATTGTCGTCGGGATCTCGCAACCATGCGGCGTGCCAGAAGATCAGGCAGCCGTTCTGGCAGCCATCATGGGCTGCCCCGTCGCACCGATATCCGAGATGAACCAGGTTTTTAGTCTGCAAGGCGACATACCGCCCTTGAACGGGCCCGCAGGTCTTGTGCGCCGAGCTGCTCACCCGCACACGCCGACCACAATACTCGAACATTTCCGGCATGAAGGGTAAGCCCTCCAAGCGGCCGTTCTTGTCGAGCGTCCTGAGGATCTCCTCTTTCGAACGAACCTCTACCCAATCGCCCGCCTTCAGGCCCATTGTTGGAACTCCCTACGGAACTCCGGCAGTATGACGCGATTTTCAGAGTGCCAGACACAGAACCCGTTACCTGCCGCCTGGGAGTTCCGGTCCCAATAGTCGCGTGAATATTATCGTCGGCGTCGATCGGTGAGGGAAGCAACGCCGCGATCTAGCGTTAATAGTTGCTCTATTTTGCAACATTAGTCGGGAGTAATTGGGCAAGAAGCGCCAGTCCGCGGTACGTACGGTCCCGGCGATCAAAATGCATTGCGATTGATAAAGCCGCAGAAAGGGGTCAGGGCGAGTATCTTGATATCCATCCAGAGCGACCAGTTTTCAATATAGCTCAAGTCCAATTGGAGGCGCTGACGCATTTTTTCCGGATCCTCCGTGGGGCCTCGCAACCCATTTACCTGGGCGAGGCCCGTTATGCCCGGCTTGACGATGTGCCGCCTTCCGTAGCGCTCCAGCTGCCGACGGTAGTAGTGGTTGTGGGCCACGGCGTGAGGGCGGGGGCCGACCAGGGACATCTGGCCTTTCAAAACATTGAAGAGCTGAGGCAGCTCGTCGAAGCTCGTCCGGCGCAGGAACCTGCCGACCCGGGTCACTCGAGGATCATTCTTCGTGGCCTGCGCGACGTGATCACCGTTTTCCTGCACCGTCATCGTTCTGAACTTGTAGACATCGATGACGACGTGGTTGAAACCATGCCGCCGCTGCCGGAAAATCGCCGGGCCAGGACTGTCAAGGCGAATGGCCAGGGCAATCGCCAGCATCAATGGTGCGGATAAGATGACGAGCATCGTGGCGAGGACGTAATCGAGCAGGCTTTTACTTGCGTAGGCCCAATCGCAAATCGGTTTCGATCTTACCTTGAGCAGGTTGACGCCCGCCACTCGCTCTGTCCCGCTGACCGGCAACTCCAGATCAGCGAGATAGAGCCAAACGTGCACCGGCAGGACACTAAGCTGATCGACTGATCGCCTGGCATCAGCGGCTCGCGACGGAGCAATAACAATCTCGTCGAATACGCCGCCCTCGCCAGCTGCAATGGCCTCGGCAATGGCCGGTTCCATGCAGCCATTTTTCACATCAAAAATGGCTGCTATTTCGATCCCAGGGGTGCATGGCAGCTGTGCGGCCAGCTGCTTGCCTGCATTTCCGTCAGCAATGATTGCAACCCGCCTCACTGCAGATCCGGCTTCTGTCAGTCGCTTCAAAAGACGCCCTGACATCAGTCGACCCAGCGGGACGAGCACCAAGGTCAGTAGCAACCAAGTGAGGAGCCAACCGCGCGAGTAGTTGGCCGATAATTTCAATAAGTACGCGACTGCGATGAGGATGAGAAACGAGAAGCCGATATGGAAAATCAGATCGGGCCAGCGTGAACGCAAATCTGTGAGTGCAGCGCGATCGTGCAGGCCTTGGCTGCGAAAGATATAGAAGGCAATGAAGCCGGCTGCAATTCCTGCAATGACATAACTGGATAATGGCTGGCCCGTATCGAGGAGAACGGTCAGGTAAATAAACTTGGCAATGACAGATGCCAGCACGATCGCTGCGACATCGATAAACGCCAACATGTCAAGCAGCATCGGTTGCGACAAGTGTACGGGAAATTCCCGTCGGCCCAACGGATTGTGGTCGGCAGATGCGGGTTGCGAAGCCAAAGCGTGGCTTCTGCGTGTCATAGCATCCTCGCGCGTTGCGCCTGATTGGAGCATTAAGTCGGCGGAGCGCGGCGTGCAATGACAATGTTAAGAATTGTTTAACACTGATGCCTCGCCGGCTGGCCTGATCATAAAATGTGGGAGCCGACTGCATCAAAATAGCAATAAGCGAAGCTTAGTGGCGCTATTCCTGCACGGAAGGTGAAAATATACATCAACGGAATAGAGAGTACTTCGGCGGTGTGAAAATGCCGAGCCAGCGACAGTATCCAAGCCCGTTCTCAGCCCTGTTTCATGATCTCTACGTGAGCGTGCCCGTGAAAGATGCCGCCGTTGGTCGAGTATGAATTGTCCACCCGAATCCGAGCAGGCTGATTTGAGCAATCGGGATGAGTGCTAGCAGGGCACATGCTCAGTACGTCAGGGCCGCCTTGATCGCCTGCAGCTCCTGGTGGGGGTCGGGGTAGGCTTCGTAGGCGTGCATCGTGCGGCGGTACCAGTACCGGCTGTTCCCGGCGTCGCCTTCCATCTTGTGGAGGACGGCGTGGATCCAGCAGGCGTCCGAATCGTCCTCATAGTTCTGAACGATCTTGTGTGCCGCGTCCCAGTCACCGGCGAGAGCCAGGTCGACGGCGCGGATCAGTTCCTGGCGGTCTGCCATTCGTCCCATCCTTTCCGGCGGAGCTCGCAGGCGGGGCAGGTGGCGCAGCCGTAGCCCCAGGCATGACGCCTGCTGCGATCGCCAAGATAGCAGGTGTGAGTTTCCTCGACGATGAGCTCGATGAGCGGGTCACCGCCGAGTTCCTGCGCCAATCCCCACGTGCCGGCCTTGTCGGTCCACATGAGCGGTGTTTCGATCGTCACGGTCCACTCGAGGCCGAGGCTGAGGGCGCGGGCGAGCGTTTGGAGCGTCTCGTCGCGACAGTCGGGATAGCCGGAAAAGTCCGTCTCGCTCATGCCTCCGACAAGCACGGGTATGCGCCGCCGATAGGCGATCGCGGCGGCGTAGGTGAAGAACACGAGATTGCGGCCCGGCACGAAGGTGGAGGGCAGGCCGGCGGCCGTCATCTCGATCTCCGCATCACGGGTCAGTGCCGTGTCGCTGATGGCACCGAACTCGGCAAGGTCGAGCACGCGATCCTCGCCGAGCCGTAGACCCCATTCCGGAAAGCCGGCGCGCAGTCTTTCCAGCACGCGCTTGCGTGCAATCAGCTCGAACTCGTGGCGCTGGCCGTAGGCGAACCCGATCGTCTCGACGTGCTCGTAACGGGACAGCGCCCACGCAAGGCACGTCCTCGAATCCTGACCACCCGAGAACAGGACCAGCGCCCGCATGACTTAACGGCTCCGGCCGTCGAATGGAGTGAGCGTCAGCTTCGAGAGATCTATGCCCTCGAGGCAGCGGACATTGACCCCAACACAGTCCTTACCGTCGGGCCCCCGGCCGCGGGCAAAGGAGGCAACGCCGCACCTGTTGCAGAACAGATGATGAATGGCCTTCGTGTTGAACTGATAGTCGGTGAGAGCTTCTTCTCCAGAGAGCAGCTTGAACTGATCCGTTGGAATGAAGTTCCATAGCGCGCCCCGCTTCTGGCAGATCGAGCAGTTGCAGCTGACGACCGATTCAAGCGCGGTCGTGGCCTCGAAGCTCACCGCCCCGCAATGGCAGGCCCCTTCATAAGTCTCGGACTCGCTCATCCGTATGCCTCCTACGTTGCTGCAGGGAGCTGCGATACGATCTAACAGGGACAGCTGCAACCATTTCTTGCCAATGCACGTCACTCGGCTAGAACCCGGCGCCAGTGCTGCGCAAGCGAAACCGAGCAGGAGGGCACATGACCGCCATCATCGATATCACCGGCCGAGAGGTTCTCGATAGCCGCGGCAATCCCACGGTCGAGGTCGAGGTCGTGCTCGAGGACGGTTCGATGGGCCGCGCGGCCGTGCCTTCGGGCGCTTCCACGGGAGCCCACGAGGCGGTCGAGCTGAGAGATGGCGATCCGGCGCGCTACAACGGCAGGGGCGTCTTGAAGGCCGTCGATGCGGTCAACGGAGAAATCCATAACGCGTTGCGCGATTACGAGGCCGAGGACCAGCGCAGCATCGACAAGGCGCTCATCGAGCTGGACGGGACGCCGAACAAGGGCCGGCTCGGCGCCAATGCCATCCTGGGCGTGTCGCTTGCCGTTGCGAAGGCGGCTGCGGACGCCTGCACGCTGCCGCTCTTCCGTTACATCGGCGGGACGTCGGCGCACATCCTGCCGGTGCCGATGATGAATATCATCAACGGTGGCGCTCACGCCGATAATCCGATCGACATCCAGGAGTTCATGATCATGCCGGTCTCGGCGCCGACCTGCGCCGATGCCATTCGCATGGGCGCGGAAGTGTTCCATACGCTGCGCAAGGCTCTCAAGGATGCCGGCCATAACACCAACGTCGGTGACGAGGGCGGCTTCGCGCCGAATTTACAGTCCGCTGACGAGGCGCTGGGCTTCATCATGCGTGCCATCGAGAAGGCAGGCTACAAGCCCGGCGACGACGTGCTGCTGGCGCTGGATTGCGCCGCGACGGAATTCTTCAAGGACGCCACGTATAACCTCGATGGCGAGGGCAAGGTGCTCGATTCGGAAGCCATGACTCGCTACCTCGCCGACCTAGTAGACCGCTACCCCGTCGTATCCATTGAGGACGGAATGGCGGAGGACGACTGGCTCGGCTGGAAGCAGCTAACGGATGAGCTCGGGGCGCGCTGCCAGCTTGTCGGCGACGACCTGTTCGTCACTAACACGAAGCGGCTGTCCCAAGGCATCGCCGAGGGCATCGCCAACTCGATCCTCGTCAAGGTCAACCAGATCGGCACGCTGACCGAGACGCTGGACGCCGTCGCCATGGCGCAACGGGCGGCATACACGGCCGTCATCTCTCACCGCTCGGGCGAGACAGAGGACGCCACGATCGCGGATCTCGCAGTTGCGACCAACGCCGGTCAGATCAAGACCGGATCTCTCAGCCGCTCGGACCGGCTCGCCAAGTACAACCAACTCATCCGCATCGAGGAGGAGCTCGGCGACGTCGCCTGCTACGCTGGCCGCAGCGTGCTGCGCAAGCGCGTCTCCTGAGGGTCTGTCGCCAAGGCTCGTCCACAATCTGCGCTCCGGTGATCTAGTCCGCTGAGCTAAGGTGGCAGACTGGCGACCGCGCTGGTCGGCCGCCGAATGGGAGCACCAGGGACGCGAGATGGATGGGAACAAAAAAGCAGGCAGCACCGGCAAGCCCGGGAGCGCAGCCGAAGTCTTCCGGGTGTTTCTCGGGCTCGGGCTGACCTCGTTCGGAGGCCCGGTCGCCCACATCGGCTACTTTCGGGAGATGTTCGTCGTTCGGCGCAAGTGGCTGAGCGAGAATGCCTATGCGGATCTCGTCGCGCTCTGCCAGTTTCTTCCGGGGCCGGCATCGAGCCAGGTTGGCATGGCTATCGGGCTTCTGCGAGCTGGCTATGCGGGGTTGCTCGCGGCCTGGCTGGCTTTCACGCTCCCGTCAGCCATTGTCCTGGTTGCTTTCGCCTACGGCGCCGGAACGCTCGAGCAGGCCGCAGGCACAGGCTGGATCAGCGGATTGAAGGCGGCCGCGGTCGCCGTTGTCGCCCATGCCGTGCTCGGCATGGCGCGCAGCCTTGCACCGGACAGGGAACGGGCGACGATCGCCGTCATCGGCATGATCGGCGCGATGCTCATCCCGTCCGCCATCGGGCAGGTGCTGGTGATCGCCATTGGCGGACTGATAGGGTTGGTCTGGCTGCGCGCCAAGGTCGGACCTGTGGAGGAGGATGCATCGCTCGCCGTCGCCGTCAGCCAGCGCGCGGCCATTCTCTTTCTGGCGATCTTCTTCGCTCTCCTGGTCCTGCTCCCGTTCCTTGCATCTGTCAGCGGGAATGGTGTGCTGCGGCTCATCGATGGGTTCTATCGCGCCGGCTCGCTCGTCTTCGGCGGCGGTCACGTCGTCCTGCCGCTGCTGCAGGCAGAGGTGGTCGAGACCGGAATGGTCGACCGGGAGGCATTTCTGGCAGGCTATGGCGCAGCTCAGGCGGTGCCAGGGCCTCTGTTCACATTCGCAGCCTTCCTCGGCGCTGTCATGCAGGAGCCCCCGAGCGGCCTCGCCGGTGCGGGCATCGCGCTTGTCGCCATATTCGCTCCGTCTGCGTTGCTCATTCTCGGAGGGTTGCCGTTCTGGGATCGCCTTCGCAGTGCTCCGCTGGCTCAGCGGGCGCTTGCCGGCGTGAATGCCGCAGTCGGCGGCCTGCTTGCAGCGGCCCTTTATGATCCAGTGTTCGCGGAAGGTATCACATCGCACATGGCGATGGCGGTGGCCGCAACCTCGTTCGTGGCGTTGGCGGCATGGCAAGTCCCTGCATGGGCGGTGGTGACGGCAGCGGGTGTCGCCGGGCTCGTTGTCCTTTAGATCGGCACCGTCCCGCATCATGCGGGCTTCATCATCTCGCGGAACACCTCTTTACCCGCCTTTAACGCTGCCCCGCATACAACGGTCGCGTTGAAGCGAGTTACGAAATGGTTCTGCGTCGCACAACAC
>JAEVZQ010000147.1 GCA_023392135.1 Pseudomonadota bacterium
GCTTACCTATGAGCCCGGTGGCACCGGCGCACCTCGGGCGCCGGAGGCCAGCGCTGCCTTGATGCAGGTAATCGAGCATCCCGCAGAAACCAATCGATCCACGGAGCCTGTGATGATTACATCCCCCACTATCGCCAGTCAAAATACGAAATCTCCCGGAATTTCACTCGAGGCCGTGAAAACGCGCCAGCAAAGCGCATGGTCGTCGGGCGACTATGCTGTCGTCGGGACCACACTTCAGATTGTCGGCGAGGAGCTGTGCGAGGCACTTGACCTCCGCGCCGGGCAGAAGGTGCTCGACGTTGCTGCCGGGAACGGAAACATCGCGCTGGCAGCCGCCCGCCGCTGGTGCGAGGTCGTCGCCACAGACTACGTTCCGGCCCTGCTGGACCGGGCCCGCGAGCGCGCCGGCGCCGAGCGGCTCCGGATCGAGTTCCGGGAGGCAGATGCCGAAGGGCTTCCCTTCGAGAACGGCTCCTTCGACGCGGTCGTCTCGACATTCGGTGTCATGTTTACGCCCGACCAGGAGCGGGCCGCGGCGGAGCTGGCTCGCGTCTGTAGATCCGGCGGCAAGATCGGGCTCGCAAATTGGACCCCGGATGGCTTCATCGGACAGGTTTTCAAAACGCTTGGCAAATATATCGCTCCACCTGCAGGTGTCAGGTCACCAGCCCAATGGGGCACGCGGGAGCGCGTGGCGGAGCTGTTCGGCCCCGCTGCGAGGTCGATAACGACGACGCCGCGCGACTTCGTGTTCCGCTACCGCTCCCCGGAGCACTGGCTCGATGTCTTCAAGACCTATTACGGTCCTATGCTGAAGGCCTTCGAAACACTCGACTCCGGCGGGCGGGCGGGCCTCACCAGTGATCTTCTGGCCCTGATCGGCGACTTCAACCGCTCCGGCGACGGAACCATGGTGGTGCCCGGCACGTATCTGCAGGTCGTCATCACCCGGCAGTGAGGAAACGAGCGCCGTCGTAGAACAGCATAGGCGGTATAGGTTCTGTAAAGCTCAGCGAAGCAGAGGTCGGCCTCCGCTTCGCTGGCAATCTCCTGCAGCATCGGCGCCAAGTCGCCTCTCCGGGCGCGATCCACGACCCGCCAAGCCTGCAGCTGAACTGCCGCCCGAGCCGAACGTCAGTAGCACGCCTGCGTCAGGGTCCAGTTGACGATAACGCACTTTTCCTGGCCGTTCGGCAGGAGGGTGCACTTGCGATTGGGCACGCGCTTGTAATCGCAGTAGTAGCCGCCCGCAAAGCCCGAATAGCCTTTCACCGGACCATCGGTGATGTAGTGCTTTTCGATGACCTCCTTGCCGCGAGAGCGCTTGGCTTCAGCCGTGCCCGGTGCGGCGAGGCTGGCGATCGTGGCGACAGCGGCGGCGGCGATGATGAGAGCTTTTGCGGTCATGGCGTCCTCCTTCGTGTGAGCGTCTGGAGAGCACACTATGTCCTGAGCCACCGGCCCGCTGTTCCGCCCGGAACAGTGTGATCGGGATCCATTTCGAGGCAGTTGTGGAATGATTTTTAAGGACATTCGTCCTAGACTGCTCCCCGGAGGCCTGAAGCTGGGGAGTAAGCGAGAATGTCCGAGTCAATGTTGAGCAAGGTGGCCATCGGCGTTGCCGTTCTGGCGGTGATCGCAGCAATTTGGCAGTACAGCGCCGCATCTTCGGCTGATCAGCGGGCGATCGCGGCGGAGGCCGCACGAAGCACTGCGGAAAGCCAACTGAAAGAGGCTGTCGCCGCGCGGGAGGCATCCGAGAAGAGCTTGAAGGAAGCCAAGGCCGAGGCCGAACAGGCCGCGAAAGATGCCGAGGGCCAGATCGCAAGCGCCGAGGAGGCTCAGGCGACTGCCGAGCAGAACCTGAAGAGCACGCAGGCCCAGCTCGCCGAAGCCACGGCAGCGCGGGACTCGGCTGAGGCCAAGGCGCGTGAGGCGGCAGAGCAAGTCGCCGCTGCCCAGGCAGCCCAGAAGGCCGCGGAAGCGAAGGCACTGCAATCGGCGGACGAGGTGGCCCAATTGAAGACGGCCCAGGAAACCGCCACGAAGGAAGCCAAAGCTGCCCTCCAGAAGGCCGAGGCCAACCTGACGGCCGCGCGCGAGCAGGCCGAGCAGGCCGCAGCCGCACGCTCCGCCGCCGAGCAGTCTGCGCAAGAGCTGCGCGCCCAGCTTGCCGCAGCCGAATCGGCCCGTGACGGAGCTGTCCGCGACGCGAAGGAGATCGGCGATCTGCTGGCCAAGGAACGTGAGGCCCGTCAGGCCGCCGAGCGGACCCTGCAGAGCGCGCCGCAGCCTGTCGCGCAGTAATTGTTCACGGCAAGTATCGGCGGCTAGCAGAGCAAGGGCGCCGTCGGGCGCCCTTTGTGCGTTCGGTGCGGTCTAGTATGGGGGTTTGATCGGGGGGCTCAATTCCAAAGTGAAACGTGATAACATAACATCTGACTTGGAATCTGGACCGAATTCGCAGCGATGGCAGACACACTCACGGCGGCAGCATTCCCTTCACCTCGGCATGATCATGAACCCTGTGTTGCGCTGGCTTTGGCGCGGGCTGAGCGGGCCTTCGAGGAGAAGGGGCTACGGCTTACCGATCTGAGGCGCCGGGTCCTCGAGGAGATCGCCGGTTCACACCACGCCGTCGGCGCCTATGACGTGCTCGAGCGCCTCAGCCGGAAGGGGAGCCGTCTCGCGCCGATTTCCGTTTATCGCGCCATCGACGCGCTGCTGAGTGCCGGCGTCATCCATCGGCTCGAGAGCCGGAACGCATTTTTCGCCTGCCACGCAACCCACACGGGCGATCGCGATCAGATCGTGCTGGCCTGCGAGCGTTGCGGCCGAGTGGCAGAAGTACCGGGCAAGCCCGTTTTCGACGCTATCACCAGCATCGCGGAGAACGCGGCATTTCTGCCCGTTGATACGGTCGCGGAGGTGAGCGGCGTCTGTGGCGACTGCCAGGCCCGCTGAGATGTTGAACGATGACATGAGTACCTCGCCCATCAGATCATCCGAAGTCGCTCGCGAGGGCGGGTGGCAGCACGATCATGCTCATCTGCATCACCATGACGGACATGAGGCGAGCGCATCGGCGGTGCTGCCGCACGCTGAAAGTGCGCTCGTCAGCGCGCGTGGGTTGTGGCTGACCCGGAGTGGCCGCACGATCCTCGAAGGCATCGACCTCGACATCGGCAAGGGCGAGATTGTCACCCTGATCGGTCCCAATGGCGCAGGCAAGACGACGCTGGTGCGCGTGCTGTTGGGCCTCACTCCGCCTGACCGCGGAGAGATCCAGCGCAGCCCTGACCTGACCATAGGCTATGTGCCGCAGCGGTTCGACATCGACCGCGCAATTCCAATCACAGTGGCCCGTTTCCTGGCCCTCGGTGGCTCCGGCAGACCAGAACGGGCCCGTGCAGTGCTGGCGGAGGTCGGCGCCAGTCGCGTGCTCGAGCAGCAGATCGCAAGCCTGTCCGGCGGGGAGCTGCAGCGCGTCCTCCTCGCCCGTGCCCTGCTGCGTGATCCCAACCTGCTCGTGCTCGACGAGCCTGTCCGCGGTGTCGATTATGCCGGCGAGGCGGAGCTGTATACGCTGATCGGACGTTTGAGGACGGCCCGTGGTTTGAGCGTGCTCCTCGTCTCGCACGATCTGCACATCGTCATGGCGCAGAGCGACCGCGTTGTCTGCATCAACCGGCACGTCTGCTGCTCCGGTGTGCCGGAAACCGTCGCCAAGGATCCATCTTACGCGCGGCTGTTCGGCGCACACGCAGCGCGGGCCTTCGCGATCTACAGTCATCAGCACGATCATCGCCACGATCTCGCAGGCGAAGCGCGCCCCGTTGCGCCCGGATCGTCCGCTGGATCAGGTCCGCAGGCAGGGGTGTGACCGGCATGGACCCGTTTCTCGTCCGGGCGCTCGCTGCCGGCATTGGCGTGGCCCTTCTCGCAGCTCCGCTGGGCTGCTTCGTCGTCTGGCAGCGAATGGCCTATTTCGGAGAAGCTGTCGCGCAAGCGAGTCTCATCGGCATTGCGCTGGGCCTCGCGTTCCACGCCGACCTGACGGCATCGGCGCTCGTCGTTTCCGCGGCGATGGCCCTCCTGCTCATCGTGCTGGCCCGGCAAAGTCTGGTGCCGCTCGATTCCCTGCTCGGCCTGCTCGCCCATGCGGCGCTGGCCATCGGCGTCATCTCCGCCTCGCTTGTCCAGGGCCCCGCCGTCGACCTGCTCGGCTACCTGTTCGGGGACATCTTTGCCGTTTCGGCAGGCGACCTGTGGTGGGTATTCGGCGGCGGCGCTGTTGTCCTGGCGGCGCTCGCCTGGCTGTGGCGGCCGCTGCTGTCCATTGCCGTCCACGAGGAGCTGGCCGCAGCAGAAGGGGTCCGGCGGGACTTCGTAAAAGCAGTGTTCGTGCTTCTGCTGGCGCTTGCCGTCGCCATTGCGATCAAGATCGTCGGCATCCTGCTGGCCATCGCTTTCCTCATCATGCCCGCAGCGGCCGCCCGCCCCCTCAGCACCACACCCGAGCGCATGGCCCTCCTTGCCGGCGCGATCGCCGTAGCAGGTGTCCTGATCGGCCTGCGGTTATCGCTCAGCTTCGATATTCCCGGCGGGCCGGCGATCGTGGCGGTGCTGGCGGCCGCGTCGGGCGTTTCACTCTTCGGCATGGCCTTGCGTGCTGGTGTACGGTAGGCGGCGTGGCGCCTACTGTTCAGCGAAGCAGGCGTGCATTAGGTAAAAGTCACGAGCGATCTCAACCGGGAGCAGCCATGGCTGATCTGATGAGTCCGCGCCGCACCTCCGTGCCGGTCGACGTCGGCGGCGTGCACGTGGGCGGGCAGCATCCGATCGTCGTCCAGTCGATGACCAACACCGACACGGCAGACGTCGAGTCGACGGCGCGCCAGGTGGCGGCGCTGGCGCGTGCCGGCTCGGAGCTGGTGCGCATCACGGTCGACCGGGACGAGGCAGCCAAGGCTGTTCCCCACATTCGCGACCGGCTGGCCGGCATGGGCGTCAAGGTGCCGATCGTGGGCGACTTCCACTACATCGGCCACAAGCTGCTGGCCGAGAACCCGGCCTGCGCAGAGGCGCTCGACAAGTATCGCATCAATCCCGGCAACGTCGGCTTCAAGAACAAGCGCGACGTGCAGTTCTCCTCGATCATCGAGCAGGCCCTGAAATGGGGCAAGCCGGTGCGCATCGGCGTGAACTGGGGCAGCCTCGACCAGGAGTTGCTGACGCACCTGATGGACGAGAATGCCAAGGCGGCTCAGCCCCTGAGTGCCCGCGCCGTGCTTCATGAGGCGATCGTCCGGTCCGCACTTCTGTCCGCTGCGCGTGCCGAGGAGCTGGGGCTCGGGGCCGACCGCATCATCATCTCGACCAAGGTTTCGGCCGTACAGGATCTCGTCAGCGTCTACACGATGCTGGCCGAGCGCTGCTCCTATGCCCTGCATCTCGGACTGACCGAGGCGGGCATGGGCTCCAAGGGCATCGTCGCCTCGTCGGCGGCCCTGGGCATCGTGCTGCAGCGGGGCATCGGCGACACCATCCGCTACTCGCTGACCCCCGAGCCCGGCGGCGACCGTACGCTCGAGGTTCGCGCCGCGCAGGAGCTGCTGCAGACCATGGGGCTGCGCACGTTCGTTCCGACGGTCGCGGCCTGCCCCGGCTGCGGCCGCACGACCTCGACGGTATTCCAGGAGCTGGCGCGCGACGTGCAGGACATGATCCGCGAGCGAATGCCGGAATGGCGGGAGAGATATCCGGGCGTGGAGGCCCTCAACCTCGCGGTCATGGGTTGTATCGTGAACGGTCCGGGCGAGTCGAAGCACGCCGACATCGGCATCTCGCTCCCCGGCACCGGAGAGCAGCCCGCCGCGCCGGTGTTCATCGACGGAAAGAAAGCCATCACGCTGCGTGGCCCCCGGATCGCGGAGGAGTTCAAAACGATCGTCGAGGACTACATCGAGAAGCGGTTCGGGGCTGGCGCTCGCGAAGGGACACGCGAGGCCGTCTGAACCGCTCCCGTCACAATCCCTCGAACAACACCGTCGACAAATACCGCTCCGCGAACGACGGCACGATTGCGACGATGCGTTTGCCGGCCATCTCGGGCCGCTTTCCAATCTGAACCGCGGCCCAGATCGCGGCGCCGGACGAGATGCCGGCGGCAATGCCGTCGAGCCGGGCGACCTTGCGCGCCATCGCGATGGCCGGCTCGTCCTCGACCGTGACGATCTCGTCGATGAGCGTGGTGTCCATGATCTCGGGAATAAACCCGGCCCCGATTCCCTGAAGCTGGTGCGGACTGTGCGTCCCACCGGAGAGCACCGGACTGAGCGCCGGCTCGACAGCCACCATCCGCAGCCCGGGCCGGCGCGGCTTCAGCACCTGGGCGCAGCCCGTGAACGTGCCGCCGGTGCCGACGCCGGACACGATGACGTCCACCTCGCCATCCGTGTCGCGCCAGATCTCCTCGGCTGTCGTCTTGCGATGGATCTCGGGGTTGGCGGGGTTCGTGAACTGGCTTGGCATCACCGAGTTCGGGATCTCCTGGAGCAACGCCTCGGCGCGCGCCATCGCACCCTTCATGCCCCGTTCGCGCGGCGTCAGCTCCAGCTCGGCACCGAGAAAAGCCAGCATCTTGCGCCGTTCAATCGACATGGACTCCGGCATCGTCAAGATCAGCCGGTAGCCTCGTGCCGCCGCGACGAAGGCCAGGGCGATTCCCGTGTTGCCGGAGGTCGGCTCGATCAACGTCGTGTCCGGCCCGATCCTCCCCTGCTTCTCGAGGTCGAGGACCATGGAGACGCCGATGCGATCCTTGACGCTCGCGAGCGGGTTGAAGAACTCCAGCTTCAGCACGAGGTCCGCCTTGACACCTTCGTCCGCACTGAGCCGCGGAGCCCGCACCAGGGGCGTGTTGCCGATCGTCTCGATGATGCTGTCATAGATGCGCCCGCGGCCAGGCGGGTCGAAGTGAGGCTGTGGTCTGGACTGCTGCATGATCGTTGCTTGTTCGTGAATGATGATCCGATGGTGAATCCGCAGAGCACGTGTCGCGTTCCCATCCACGCACCCGATTGCAGCCATGGGGAACAATCAGGAAGTATCTACTGTCTTCTAGAGTTTCACAACGAGCTGGCCGGGCCACTGCTGCGCCAGCGAGCCAGCGATTGCTTCGCCCTCCTCTCGCCAGCGCTGGCTGGCATCCTGGCTGCTGAAGCCTGAGCTCGTCGGATCATCCGGCTTGAACGTCGCCTGCCAGTGATCGTCCCATTGCTGCAGGCGCGTGAACAGATCATCGGGCAATCCGAGGTCTACGGGGTCGATGTTGCTTCCAGTCACGTCGTCCCATGTCGGCCAACAGCCGTATTCCGGCGAAAGGCGCAGGCGCTCGGGCCGCGGCGGCTTGGACAGATCATCCATGGGCTCCAGGCCGTTCTTATCGCCGCAGTCCCAGGAGCCCGGCCCGCCCTTGCGCCGCGTTGGCAGAAACCATTTCGCCCAAAGCGCTGCGGTGGCGGCACTGATCGCCAGCGGCTCGATCATCCACGAAATGCGGCCGATATCGATGGGCCAATGCGAGAAGACGCCTTGCGAATGCAAGTGCACGACGAATGCGAATGCTGCCAGGTAGATCACATATGCGTTCAGCGTCTGGTTTCGCCCTTGCTGCTCCTCGTCCGACTCCGGCGGGAGGGCCTTTCGCGCCCACAGCAGATATCCGCCCTGCAGGATGGCATTTGCGGCAAAGAGCGCGGTCGCCCACGGACTGAGCGTCAGGAGGGCAAGGCCGCCGGCGAAGGTCAAACATCCTCCCAGCGTCAGCACGCGCGATTTCAGCCGCTCTTTCGCATCGGTCTCCTCGAGCGTGATGGCCTGCAGCACGACATCGAGCAGGCTGTCCATGGCCATGCGCCTGAGCACGACAATTCCAGCAAATGCGTAAAAAGCGCCGATGGCGACCGCGACCCACTTCATTACACCCTCCCCCGCGAGGTGCTCACACTAGACCGATCGTCAGCCAGCGCGGCAGGCCCGATGACGCCGGTAGGCTGGGTTTTCCGCAACGATGATTGCGGGCTGGCGCACGCACTATTAGCCTGCGGTGGTTCTCACTGATGCGCGGAGCCGATGAACTCGCGATGAACCTGTCGCTGACTCTGAAGACGATGGCGCGCTACGTGCCTGATCGCCCAGCCGTCACATCCGACCACGGAACGCTGACCTACGCCGCCTTCGAGCGCGAGGCCGCGGCCATTGCCGGTGCACTGCGCGACCGCCACGGTTTAAAGCCAGGTCAGCGCGTCGGCATCGTGATGAAGAACTGCGCGGAGTTCTTTCCGGTGCTCTACGGCGTCTGGCGTGCAGGGCTGGCGGCGGTGCCGATCAATTCCAAGCTGCACCCGAAAGAGCTCGCCTGGATTCTGACCAACAGCGAGGCCCGCCTTGTCATCGCCACGCCGGAGCTGGCGGACGCCATGACGGCGCAATCGGGAGAAGCATGGCCGCCCATTATCGCCACCGGCTCGCGGGACTACATGGCGCTGCTCGAAGGTGAGCCGGTCACTCATGTGCCGGGCGGGCCAGAGGACGAAGCGTGGTTGTTCTACACGAGCGGGACCACCGGGCGGCCCAAGGGCGCGGTGCTGACCCATCGCAATTTGCTCTTCATGATCCACGCCTACACGGCCGATATCGATTTCATAGGTCCGGAAGATACCTTGGTGCATGCCGCGCCGCTGTCCCACGGCGCCGGTCTCTACAGCCTCGCGCACGTCGCCCACGGCTCGCACAATGTCGTGCTCGGCGGCTCGTTCGACCCGAAGCGCGTGCTGGCTTCATTTGCCGCGTTCCGGAACGTCAGCATGTGGGCGGCACCGACAATGATCGTCCGTCTGATCAACCATCCGAGCGTCGGTGAAGCCGATACCCGCGGGCTGAAGACGATCATCTACGGCGGCGCGCCCATGTACCTTGCCGACCTCAAACGAGGAATGGAGCTGTTCGGGCCGAAGTTCTTCCAGGTCTATGGCCAGGGCGAGAGCCCGATGACCATCACAGGTTTGACCAAAGCCATCCACGCCGATGCCGCGCATCCCGACTACGAGGCGCGCCTGTCGAGCACCGGCCTGGCCCGCACCGGCGTCGCGTTCCGCATCGTCGACCCGGACGGCCGTGACCTGCGTCCCGGCGAGATCGGCGAGGTCGTCACCCGCAGCGACTGCGTCATGCAGGGCTACTGGAACAACCCCGAGGCCAACGCGAAATCACTCCGCGACGGCTGGCTGTGGACGGGCGACCTCGGCAGCATCGACGCCGCGGGCTTCCTGACTCTCAAGGACCGTTCCAAGGACCTCATCATCTCCGGCGGCACCAACATCTATCCGCGCGAGGTCGAGGAAGTGCTGCTGACCCACCCCGATGTCGTCGAATGCGCCGTCATCGGCCGTCCTCACCCCGAGTGGGGCGAGGAGGTCGTCGCGTTCGTCGTTCCGCGGGAGGGTGGCAGCGCCACCGCAGAGGCTCTCGATGCCCTCTGCCTTGCCAGTATCGCCCGCTTCAAGCGCCCCAAAGGCTACCGTTTCGCAGAGGCGCTGCCAAAGAACAACTACGGGAAGGTTCTCAAGACGGAGCTTAGGGAGTGGGCGTCGGAAGAAACGGACGCCCCCTGAGCCCTGCGAACGTAGCCGGCTCGTCCAAACATCTTGCGCTCGGCCTCTGGCTGTGCGAGCGAGATGCGCTGGTGTCCAGCGAATTGCAGCAACACCAAGCCGTCATTTCCCGCCGCAATGGCAAGATCCTGGGGAATCAAGGGAGGATAACCATGGCCAACGAGAAGATAGCTGGTGTCTCGCGCCGCGGAGTGCTCAAAGGCGCCGCTGCGCTGGCGGCCGCCTCGACAGTGCCTACGGGCTGGGCCATCGCAAAGACCCGCCCGCTGAAGGTCGGTCTCATGCTGCCCTACTCGGGCACCTACGCGAAACTCGGTGAGAACATCACCTTCGCGGTCGAGATGCTGATCGCGGAGAAGGGCGGGAAGCTCGGCGGCCGTGAGGTGGAGATCGTGAAGCTCGACGACGAGTCGAAGCCCGAGCTTGCCCCGCAGAATGCCGACCGGCTCGTCAAGCGCGACGAGGTCGACGTGCTGATCGGCACGGTCCATTCGGGCGTGCAGATGGGCATTCATCGCGTTGTCAAGGAGAGCGGCACGCTGACGATCATCCCGAACGCAGGCAACGTCGCCATCACGCGCGAGCTGTGCGCGCCCAACGTCTACCGGGCCTCGTTCTCCAACTGGCAACCCGCCTACGGCATGGGTGTGGCGGCCGGAAAGAAAGGCTACAAGAAAGGCATCTGGGTGAGTTGGGACTACGCTGCCGGCGCGGAATCCTGCGATGGCTTCAAGCAGGGTCTCGAGGAGAACGGCGGTCAGTTCGTGGAATTCCTCAAGCTGCCCTTCCCGCAAACGAACTTCCAGCCGCTGCTGGCCCAGATCCCGGGGCTCGACGTCGACATCGTCGGCGCCTTCTTCGCCGGCGGCGGGGCCGTGCAGTTCGTGAAGGAGTACGCGGCTGCGGGCCTCAAGGTGCCGCTGTGCGGCAACGGCTTCCTGACAGAGGGTACGCTGCAGGCGCAGGGCGAGGCCGCCGAAGGCATCGAAACCGCCCTGCACTACGGTGACGGGCTGGATAACCCGAAGAACACCGCGTTCCGCAAGGCCTTCAAGGAGAAGGCTGGTCGCGAGGCCGACGTCTACGCCGTGCAGGGGTACGATTCCGCCCAGCTCCTCGCGATCGGCATGGAGGCCGTCAAGGGCGACATCGAGGACGAGGACAACCTGCACAAAGCCATGGAGAGCGCCAAGATCGACAGTCCGCGCGGGCCGATGTCCATGTCACCCTCACACGAGGTCATTCACAACGTCTACCTGCGCAAGGTCACGGGCGGAGAGAACAAGGTAGTCGGCATCGCAGTCGAGCAGCTCGCCGATCCGGGCACCGGCTGCAAAATGGGTTGAAAAACAGGGGCGAATGGCGAGTAGCGAATAGGGGCCAACCCCATTCGCTATTCGCCCATTTCGCTATTCGCTGAAATAAATGGATCTCGCCGGTCTTTTTGCCCAG
>JAEVZQ010000271.1 GCA_023392135.1 Pseudomonadota bacterium
ATGGGAGAGGTGAAGGGGTGGCCGCTGATGCCGTTTCCACCTAATTCGAAAAAGCTATAGGAGAAACACAGTAGTATGTCGGTGACCACCCATAACCGGTCCAGGGTTTCGGGCACCGAGCAACCGAGCCTCTTCTATCGTTCCGAGGTGAGGCAGGTCATCTATCAAATTCTTCTGCTGGTTGGCCTCGCCTTCGTCCTCTGGTGGGTTGCAAACAACGTTGCAGAGAACCTGCGGCGCCAGAACATTGCCTCAGGCTTCGATTTTCTCGGCCGGACATCCGGCTTCGACATATCCCAGAGCCTGATCTCCTATTCCAACGTCTCCACCTATGGCCGCGCTTTCTGGGTCGGGCTGCTCAATACGCTGCTCGTTTCTGCGATCGGCATCGTTTTTGCGACAGTTGTCGGGTTCATCATCGGCATTGCCCGGCTGTCGACCAATTGGATTATCGCCCGGCTTGCAACCGTATATGTCGAGATCGTCCGCAACGTGCCGCTGCTTTTGCAGCTCTTCTTCTGGTATTACGCCGTCCTGAAGAACCTGCCGCCGCCCAGGCAGAGCATGCTGGTTACCGAGGGCGTCTTTCTCAACGTGCGCGGTCTTTACCTGCCCGCGCCGGTCGCAGAACCGGGCTTCGGAGCGGTCCTCGTCGCCCTTCTCTTCGGCATAGCCGCCTCGATCGGTCTCTATTTTTGGGCGCGGCAGCGCCAGATGCGAACCGGGCAGCAGTTTCCGATTTTGTGGTGGAGCCTCGGCCTGATCGTGGGCTTGCCACTGGTGGTCTACTTGGCTCTCGGATCACCGATGTACCTGGAGTACCCGGTTCTCAAAGGCTTCAATTTTCAGGGCGGGCTCGTCGTCCTGCCTGAGTTTCTCGCCTTGCTACTCGGCCTTTCGATCTACACGGCGAGCTTCATTGCGGAGATCGTTCGTGCGGGCATTCTCGGTGTGCCAAAGGGCCAGAAGGAAGCAGCTATGGCGGTCGGCCTCACGACGGGCCAGACGCTGCGGCTCGTCGTCATCCCGCAGGCGGCCCGCATCATCATTCCGCCCTTGACGAGCCAGTACCTGAACCTCACCAAGAACTCCTCGCTGGCTGTCGCGGTCGGCTATCCGGATTTCGTCAGCGTCTTCACCGGCACGGTCCTCAATCAGACCGGACAGGCGGTGGAGGTGATCGCCATGACGATGGGAGTCTATCTGACCATCAGCCTCCTTACGTCGGCGTTCATGAACTGGTTCAACGACCGCATGGCTCTGGTCGAGCGGTAGGGGGAGCTGATGTCGGATATCGCCGCCGAAGTCTCCCTTTCCAAGATGCGTCCTCCGCCGCGCTCTACGAGGGGCCCTGCGGGCTGGCTGCGGGAGAACCTGTTTTCGAGCTGGAGCAATACGCTTCTGACCCTGATCGGGCTTTACATCGCGTATTCCGTGATTTCTGGCGTCGCGAACTGGGCCTTTTTCCACGCCACCTGGACCGGAAAGGACGGCTCCGCCTGCACGCACCCGATGGCCGGTGCCTGCTGGCCATTCGTGTCGGCCAAGTTCAGCCAGTTCATGTATGGGCGCTATCCCGTCGGGGAGCGCTGGCGCGTCGACCTCACCTACATTCTCGCCGTTGCCGGGCTTGTTCCGCTGATGATCCCGTGGGTCCGCGGCAAGCTTTACCTCATCATCTACACGATAGCGGTCTTCCCGGTGCTGGCATTCATCCTGCTGTATGGCGGCTTCGGTCTGGAGATCGTGCCGACCGAGCTGTGGGGCGGCCTGCTCGTGACGCTGGTGATCGCGAGCGTCGGTATCGCCGGTGCATTCCCGATCGGCATCCTGCTGGCGCTGGGGCGGCGGTCCAAAATGCCGATCGTGCGCTGGGTGAGCGTCGGTTTCATCGAGCTCGTCCGCGGTGTGCCGCTTATTACCGTGCTGTTCATGGCGTCGGTGATGCTGCCGCTGTTCCTGCCGGACGGCTGGACGATCGACAAGCTCATCCGCGCGCTCATCATGGTGGCGCTTTTCGCGGCGGCTTACCTCGCAGAGGTCATTCGCGGCGGGCTGCAGGCCATTCCGCGCGGCCAGTATGAAGCCGCCGATGCACTGGGGCTGACCTATCCGCTTAAAATGGGGCTCATCGTCCTGCCGCAGGCGCTCAAGCTGGTGATCCCCGGCATCGTCAACACGCTGATCGGCCTGTTCAAGGACACGAGCTTGGTGCTGATCATCGGCCTGTTCGACCTGCTCGGCATCGTGCAGCAGAACCTCAACGATTCCAATTGGTTCTCGCCCAACACGGCGATGACGGGCTACGTGTTCGCCGGGATCGTGTTCTGGATCTTCTGCTTTGGCATGTCCCGCTACTCGATGTTCGTCGAGCGCAGGCTTGCGGTGGGTGAGCGGCGGTGAGCGGCTATCTCCGGAACAGCTCCGCGACGTAATCGCCGATGGCGAGCGACGCGGTCAGCCCCGGGCTTTCGATCCCGAAAAGCATGACGAGCCCGGGCAATCCATGCAGTGTTTCATCGTGGAAGGCGAAGTCCGGCACCGGCTCGCCTTCCCGATAGAGCTTCGGGCGTATGCCGGTGTAGTCGGGATGCAGACGCTCGGCATCGAGGCCCGGATAGTACGCGCGCACGAAATCGAGGAACTGCGTCAGCTTTTCCGGCTCGAACGTGTAGTCGATCTCCGGAATCCACTCGATGTCCGGACCGAACTTGCAGCGCCCTGACAGGTCGACGGTCGCATGCAGCCCGAGCCACGCCCCGTGCGGCATCGGATAGATGTGGCGCCTGAAAGGGGAGCGGCCCGACAGCGCGTAATACTGGCCCTTTGCAAAGTAGGTCGCCGGCGGCCGATAGCCGGAGGGGTAGGCCATGGTATCCGCAAGCCGGGAAGCATGCAGGCCGGCCGAAACCACCAGATTGCGGCACGTGATCGCCATCTCCTCGCCGGGCACACCTGTGCGGACCGAGAACACGCCCGGCTGCTCGGCACTCAGCCGGGACACTCGGCTGTCGAGCACGATCTGGGCGCCATTCGCTTCGGCATGCCCCTGGAGCGCCAGCATCAGTCCGTGGCTGTCGATGATGCCTGTCGAAGGCGAGAGCAGCGCCGCCACGCAACGCACCTCGGGCTCGAGCTCGCGGGCCTGTCCGCTCGTCAGCTCGACGAGATCGTTCACGCCGTTACGGGCCGCTGTCTCCCGAATGGCTTTCAGCTTGGGAAGCTGTTCCTCAGCGGTCGCGACGAGCAGCTTTCCACAGCGCTCGTGCGGAACGCCGTTCTCCGCGCAGAACCGGTAGAGCCGTTCCTTGCCTTCGACGCAAAGGCGCGCCCTGAGGCTGCCCGGGGGATAATAGATGCCGGCGTGGATGACCTCGCTGTTCCGCGAGCTGGTCTCCGACCCGATCAGCCCGTGCTGCTCGAGAACCAGCACCTCCTGTCCGGCCTCGGCCAGGCTGCGTGCGATGGCGAGCCCGACGACCCCCGCGCCAACGATGATCGTCTCGACATCTGTGGACATGCTTTCCCTCGGCAGCCGACGCCTTGCGCGCGGCTGATTCATGGGCCATGCGCAGCCCATGTGCAACTGGTGTGGCGATCGAGAAACTCGCCGGTGATCGCGGCATCGGGACACTACCCACTGGATTTCCACAGGGTCGCGGGCCTCGGCAAATGTGGCTCTTGCCATGAGAACATAGTAGGAACATGATGCAGGCATGACGTTCACGTTCATTCATACGGCCGACTGGCAGATCGGCAGGCCATTTGCTGGGTTTGCGGCTGACAAGGTGCCCTTGCTGCGCGAGGCACGCCTCGATGTCATAGGGCGGATCGCCGGGCTCGCGCGACAGGCCGGCGCGGAGCATGTGCTTGTCGCGGGCGATGTCTACGACTCGCCGGACGTCCCCGATCGCGATCTTCGGCAATCTATCGAGCGGCTTGCCCGCGAGCAGGGCGTGATCTGGCATCTGCTCCCTGGCAACCACGATGCTGCACAGGTCGGCGGCATTTGGGAACGGCTTGTCCACTTCGGCCTGCCGCAGAATGTCAGACTTCACCTGGAGCCTCGGGTCGCGATGATCGCGGAGGGCGTTGCGCTGCTGCCGGCGCCGCTGACCTCGCGCGCCCTGTCGCACGATCCGACGATCTGGATGGGCGAGGCGGAGACATCATCGGCGCGCTATCGGATCGGGCTGGCTCACGGGTCGATTCAGGGGTTCGGCGGCGAGGATGGTGAGCCGGCGGTGCCGATCGCGCCCAATCGTGCGGAGCTTGCTGGCCTCGACTATCTGGCACTCGGCGACTGGCACGGTGTGACGCGCATCTCGGACCGCGTCTGGTATTCGGGGACGCCGGAGCCGGATCGCTTTCCAGACAACGAGCCGGGGTTTGCGCTGGTGGTGCGGATCGGGGGGCAGAATCAGCCGGTAGCGGTCGAGCGCCATCCCACGGCGCGCTACACGTGGTGGAAGATCGCGCTTACGGTAACCGGGCCGGAGTCGCTGGCGCTCCTGGAGCAGAGCATCGCGGCGAAAGTCTCTCATCAGGAGCATCTGCTGCTGAAACTCGCGCTTGCAGGCACGGCGTCGTTGGCGACCTGGTCCGACGCAGAGGCGCGGCTGAAAGCTCTCGAACAGCGGGTGTTCCATCTATCCTTCGATAGCGGAGCGCTGCAGGTGGTTCCCGAAGACATCGAGCTGGAGGAGTTCGGAGCCGGCGACCTGCGCAGGGTCGCGGAGCTTCTGAGCACGCCGGCGCGCGGGCAGTCCGGCGAAGAGGCCCCGATTGCCTCCCTCGCCCTGCAGAAGCTCTATCTGCTCTGGCAGGACGCCCGCGGGGAGGAGCGGGCATGAAAATCCGTGCAGTCAGGGTGCGGGAGTTGGGGTGCTTCTCCGAGCCGGTTGCGCTGGAGGGGCTTTCCGGCGGGCTCGACGTACTGGCTGGCCCCAACGAGCTTGGAAAGTCGACGATTCTCAAAGCTCTGCAGACGCTTTTCACGACGCGGCATTCGGCACAATCGAAGTCGATCGAACGGTTGCGACCGTACGGCGGAGGCGCGCCGATGGTGGAGGCCGACTTCGAAGCCGACGGCAGGCTGTGGCGCCTGAGAAAGCAGTTTCTGAGTGAAAAACAGGCCGTCTTGACCGACCTGACCGTTGGCAAGGTCGTCGCGCGCGGTGACGAAGCCCACCTGCGCGCACTCGACTTGATCGGCCACGGCGGGGAGCATCGGCTGGGGTTGCTCTGGCTGGAGCAGGGCATGTCCCTGCAACCCGTTTCGCTCAAGGACGGCGAGCGCGAGCACCTCGCCCGAGTGATCGAGCGCGAGATCGCGGCGGCGAGCAGCGGCGGTCACGATTTGAGAACCATCCGGGAGAAAGTGGTGCAACAGCGCCGCCGACTCGCCACCGATCACAGGCCGCCCCGGCCCACGGGGGAGTACGCGAAAGCCATCGCGCGCCGAAACGCGACAGCGGAAGAGCTGGAGACCGCGCGAGCGGAGGCGCGTGCTGCAGCCGACCGGATCACACGTGTCACAGAGCTGCGGTTGCGTCGCGCCGAGCTCACGGATCCGCAAATTGTTGCGGTCCAGCGCGAGGCTGTCCAGAAGCTCGATGCGGATTGCAAAGGGGCAACCGCGGCTTGGCAGCAGCTGAAACTTGCCGAGGCCAAGGTGCAGGCGTGCGAGAGCCGCGCGGCTGAAGCTCAGCAAGCCTACGAGCTGCTCCGCCGCATGCTTGACGACGCAGCGGAGCTCGAGGCGGCAGCCACGGT
>JAEVZQ010000311.1 GCA_023392135.1 Pseudomonadota bacterium
CACAGCGCAAGATCCTGCAGGAGGAAGGCGAAGCCGCGATGCTCGCCGGCACCGACCGGATGGTCGAGATGGAGGCGAAATACAAGAAGGATCTGGAGGCCAAGGGCCTGACCTTCATCCCGGTCAACCGGAACGCCTTCCAGGCCAAGCTCGAGCCGATGTCGAAGGACTTCCCCGAGCTGGCCGACTGGGTCAAGAAGATCCAGGCCGCGAAGTGACGTTCGGCCGAGCAGCTTGAGAACGGGTGGCCGGCCGATCGGTGGTCGGCCGCCTCTTTCGGAGCCCATCCAGGATGAATGATCGGCCAACGACTGAGCCCGAGCTGCGCGGCTGGCAGCGTCGTCTCGATCGGTTCGCATGGATGCTGGAGCGCACGCTCGACGCGGTGCTCGCAATCATGCTTGCTGTTCTCGTGGCGAGCCTCGTCTGGCAGGTATTCGGCAGATATGCACTGGACAGCGCACCGAGCTGGTCCGAGGAGTTGGCTCGCTTCCTGATGGTCTGGATCAGCATGCTGGGCAGCGCCGTCGTGATGCGCGAGAATGGCCACATTACTGTTTCCGTGCTCGTTGATTCTCTGCCGACGCGGCTACGCACGGTGCTGCTGGCGGTGAGGGATGCTGTCGTGCTGGGCACCGTCTACGTTCTCTTTTCCTACGGCATAAATCTCGCCAGCCTGCTCAAGGGTCAGCTTTCCGCGGCGTTCGAGGTCAGCATGGCCATACCGTACGCCGCCCTGCCGACGGGTGCATTTCTCATCGGCCTGGCGGTCATCATCGCACGGCTGACCCGCAGCCCATACGCGCGTGGCACACCCGCGCCGATTGCCTGAAGGACTTTGCGCGCATGGCGCTGCTCACAACCCTCGTGGTCGGGATTCTAGGTTTCATGCTGATCGGTGTGCCGATCGGCCTCGCCATTGTCGCTGGCTCGATCGTGGCAATCCTGTTGTTCGTGCCCGGCGCCAACCTGATGATCGTACCGCAGCAGGTGTTTGGCGGTCTCGACAGCTTCACACTGCTCGCCATTCCGTGTTTTCTGCTCGCGGGAAGCCTCATGACCGCAGGCGGCCTGACGGACCGGCTGCTGGCCTTCACCAACACCGTGCTTGGACGGTTCCGCGGCGGGCTCGCCATGAGCAACGTCTTCGCGGCGACCGTGTTCGCGGGCATCTCCGGATCTGCCGTCGCGGACACCTCCGCACTCGGCCGCGTTTTGATCCCGGCCATGATCCGCGAAGGCTACAAGCCCGCATTCGCAGCCGCCGTGACCGGATCGTCGAACGTGCTGGCGCCGATCATCCCGCCGTCGATCGCCTTCATCGTCATGGGCGTTTTGACTAATCAGTCGATCACGCGCCTGTTCCTGGCCGGCGTTCTCATCGGGCTGGTCTACGGACTGGCCATGCTGGTGATCACCTCGATCATTGCGCACGCGCGGCAATATCCAATCCACAGCAAGGCCAGCGCAAAGGAAGTCTGGAAAAGCTTCCGCGGCGCCTTCTGGGCTTTGCTGATGCCGGTGTTCATCATCCTCGGCATCCGCACCGGCATCTTCAACGTGACGGAGTGCTCGGCCGTTGCCGTCGTCTACGCGCTGTTCGTGGGAACCATCGTCTACCGCGAGTTGACACCAGCGCGAATCTATAAGGCGCTGATCGAGACAGCGCGGCTCACCGCCATCATCATGATTGTGATCGGTGCCGCCCGCATCTTCTCCTGGATCCTCGGCTACGCCGGCCTGCCGCAGCAGATCGCCGATGCAATCTTCGCAGTTACGGACAATCCGTGGGTCTTCCTGATCCTGCTCAATATCCTGCTGCTCGTGGTCGGCATGTTCATGGAGGCGAACGCCGCCCTCATCATGCTGGTGCCCGTGCTTTACCCGATCGCAATGCACTTCGGGCTCGATCCGATCCACGTCTCGGTGGTCATCGTCGTCAATCTCTGCATCGGCCTCATTACGCCACCAGTCGGGTTGTGTCTCAATCTCACAGCATTGATCGCCCGCGTACCACTCGAGCAGGCAGCGCGTGAGGTTTTGCCGTTCCTTGGCTTCGCCCTCCTCGTGCTCGCGCTCCTCACGTTCGTGCCGGGGCTCGCGACCTGGTTTCCTGATCTCATTCTCGGGTGACACTCATGGCCGACCGTCTGAAGGACAAAGTCGCAATCGTATTCGGTGCCGGATCGGCCGGGCCCGGGTGGGGCAATGGCAAGGCTGCCGCGGTCGCCTTCGCCCGCGAGGGTGCGAAGGTCGTTTGCGTCGATCTGGTTGCCGAGGCCGCGGAGGAGACGGCCGCCATCATCACCGGTGAGGGCAACCCGGCGGAAGCGGTCAGCGCCGACGTAACGAAGCTGGAATCGGTCGAGGCTGCAGTCGCGCGAGCCATCGACCGCTTCGGCCGCATCGACATTCTGCACAACAACGTTGGCACGACCCACATGGACGGCCCGGTCGAGCTTGACGAGGCGCGCTTCCAGGCAGCCGTCGACATCAACATCGGCTCCGTCTACCGCACGTCGAAATGCGTGATCCCGCATATGCTGCGGCAGGGCGGCGGGGCGATCGTCAACATCTCCTCGCTCGCGGCCGTGCGCTGGACCGGGTATCCGTACTTCGCCTACTACGCCACCAAGGCCGCCGTGAACCACGCGACCGTGGCGATCGCGATGCAGTATGCAAAGCAGAAAGTCCGCGCGAACTGCATCATGCCGGGCCTCATCAACACGCCGCTCATCTACAAGCAGATCGCCGGCCAGTACGGCTCGGTCGAGGAGATGATCGAGGCGCGCAACAAGCTCTGCCCCATGGGCCACATGGGCGAGGCCTGGGATATCGCCAACGCAGCCGTGTTCCTTGCTTCCGACGAGGCGAAGTTCGTCACGGGCGTCTGCCTGCCGGTCGATGGCGGGCAGCACTGCTCCGTGATGGCGGGCGCCTGATCGCCATCTGGCAACGACCTGCTCTCCGGAACTCCTGCCATACCGCCGCTGTTGAGGCGTGGAAGGGCGAGGCCGCGTGCGCTCGTGTTGTCTCAGAGGCTCTGTAGCTTCGCCTATGAGCTCAGGAGGATGGGCGCACCATGGGCAAGCTCGACATCAACACCGCAAGCCAGGAAGAGATTGAGCGCATTCACGGCATCGGAGCGGGCCGCGCTGAGCAGATCGTGAACTATCGGGAGCAACACCGCGGCGTTCGGCACATCGATGAGTTGCTGAAGCTATCGCTGTTCCACACAGCTTCCGAGGAGGACAAAAGGCTCCTCGTGGAGAGCGTGGCGGTCGATCCCCAGACGGTGCCCGTCAGCATGCAGGGCAAGCTCAATCTCAACGTCGCCGACCACGATGATCTCGAGCGGATCAGGGGCATAGGCACGCAACGGGCCGATATCCTTCTCAACCACCGCCGCCGATTCCGCCACTTCCGCAGCTTGGACGAAATCGACACGTTGCCAAGCTTCGACATCATGGACGCGGTCGAACGCGACGCCATCAAGGCGCACTTGACGGTGGAGTGACCCCGCTCCGTAAGCCGTCGAGCCACGTCGCAGCATGCTGTCAGCTGAGGCCGAGCACCTCTGATATAAGCGGCGCCATGGCATCGCCCAGCGCAGCCTGCCCCGCCTCATCGAGATGGATTCCGTCGATCGGGCTCGGGGCTGCCACCTCC